>DASRXY010000277.1:0-13878 GCA_035654035.1 Sphingobium sp.
GCGTATGCTGCCCGAGCCAGCGATCCACACGCGCGCGAGAGCCGGCATTGTCACATGCACGGTCGTCCCGCCGCCCGAGCCGAGCCACCCTCCGCCGCGCCGGCTGACATGCAGCACGCCCCGGCGGACAGAAAGGCGCAGAGATTTGGCCGCGGCGGGAGTGCCGTCGATCCGCACGGCATAAGCGGGGCCTGAGGTGACGATCACGTCGTCGGGGCTTTCGAGTCTGATGCCGCTGAAATCCTTAAGCTGGGCCAGGGGCACACGCGCTTCCCAGCGGCTGGCGCCGCCCAACCTCGACCACAGGCCCGGACCCGCGACGGTCAGGCCCAGGACGCCGACGGCCGCGACGCCGGTGATGGCGAGGCGCAGCCTGTCACCCATGGCGGGCACCTTGGCGGGATCGTGGATGCGTAAAGAGGGGAGAAGGCGGACTCCGGCGATCTGGATCGGTCACGGCTCGGCTCCTTCTTGCTGTATTATTGGAATAATACACTCAGATGGAGCGCCGTCAACGTGGAATTGTCTCGATGCGCGTGAGGGTGACGGGCGCAGTCCGGACCGAGGGGCAGGCAGGCGCAGGGGGCAGGTGCAGGAAGGGAGCGGAGCAGTCGCGGGATGGTGTTCGGATGGCGCATGACGTGCACAGCGTGATCCGGGCTGCCGCCGGGGGCCGATACACGCAGCGGTTTTTGCCGAAGAAGGCGGGCGGCGCTCCCTATGAAAAAGGGCGGGCCGGGAACGCTGTGAAGCGCCCCGGCCCGCCCTGTCGCCACAAAGGCCCCGTCTCTTATTCGGTGCGCTCCTTGGCGTATTTGGGTGCTGCCTCGTTGAGGATGTGGAGGATCTTCTTGAGGGCCGTTGCCTCGTCCACTTCTTCCATGGCGGCCAGCTCGCGAGCGAGTCGGCTGGAGGCGGCCTCGAAGATCTGGCGCTCGGAGTAGCTCTGCTCGGGCTGATCGTCGGCACGGAACAGGTCGCGCGTCACTTCGGCGATCGACACCAGGTCGCCCGAGTTGATCTTCGCCTCATATTCCTGCGCGCGGCGCGACCACATGGTGCGCTTGACGCGGGGCTTGCCCTTGAGCGTCTCCAGCGCCTCGCCCAGCGTCTTGTCCGACGAGAGCTTGCGCATGCCGACGCTTTCGGCCTTGTTGGTGGGAACCCGAAGCGTCATCCGCTCCTTTTCAAAACGCAGCACATAGAGTTCCAGATCGATGCCCGCGATCTTCTGGCTCTGCAGTTCCACGACGCGTCCGACGCCGTGCTTGGGATAAACGACATAGTCGCCGACGTCGAAAGACAGCGCTTTTGCAGCCATTCTTGCGAACCTTTCTATCTATTTGGAATGCTGGCTGGGAATTTGTGACGCGACCGGAGGCGGAGGATCGTCCCGGTGCCTGCGTCTCGCCATATGTTGATGCTCCTCAGCGGGCTCCGATTGGTACCGCTTCGCAACCCAATTAACAGATTCGCAACAAAAAAGCCAGCCCGCCGTTGGAGACGGCGTCGCATCATGGCACGGCGGCGGCAAGAGCGATGCCGCCGCGTGTGCTGGAAGACCGATTAGCTGCCCGAGCCGGGTTCGGGCGAGAAATATTTCTCGAACTTGCCTTCCTCGCCCTTGCGCTCATCGGCATCGGCGGGCGGTTCGCCCTTGTTGGTGATGTTGGGCCATTCGGCGGAATATTTGGCGTTGAGCTCCAGCCACTGCTCCAGGCCGCTCTCGGTGTCGGGCAGGATGGCCTCGGCCGGGCATTCCGGTTCGCACACTCCGCAGTCGATGCATTCGTTGGGATTGATGACGAGCATATTCTCGCCCTCATAGAAGCAGTCTACGGGACAGACCTCGACGCAGTCCATATATTTGCACCGGATGCATGCGTCAGTCACGACATAGGTCATGGAAACTTATCCTTCATTCGTCCGCGAAGCCCGGCCGCTCATATGGCACGGATCACGCGCTCGCGATATGCGGGGAGTTCTTTACCGTCAATAAGCTTAGCTGATTGGGCGGCTTAGCTCTCGTTCTTTTCGGGCGTCGACTCGGGCGATGCGGCGAGCGGGGCCGGAGCAATGGAACCGGGCGCCGCTCCGGGCTCGATTTCGCTGTAGCACAGCCGGGCCTCGGCAGCAGGCCCGCGCCGGGCGGGAAGCTGCTCGATGCGAATGACGCGCACGCTGCGCCCTTGCGGCACGGTGAGGCGATCGCCGACGCGCACAGCGGCGTGCGCGCGGTCGACGCGACGGCCGTTCAAACGGATGATGCCGCGTTCGGCCAAGGCCTGCGCGCTGGTCCGGTCCGGCGCGAGGCGCACGAACCAGAGATATTTGTCGATACGCAGCGCGGGCGTCTCACCGGACGGCATGCGTCCCGCGCCGCGCCCTATTCGTCCCCGCCGCCGAGCAGCGCGGCGAGGCCGGCAAGGCCCTTGCCGGTCGCCACCAGCGGCGCCTGCCGGTTACCGCCGGAATCGCGCCCGCGGTCGGGCCGGGGGCCGCGCGGACGATCCCGATCACGACCCTCGCCCGTTTTTTCCGGCCGTGCGCCGCCCTTGCGCGGCGGCCTGCCCCGTCCCTCATGCGGGCCTTCACCTTCCGGCGTGGCCCGATCCGGCCGACGGTTCGTGCGGCGCTCAGGTCGGGGCCGAGCCTTGGGGCGTCCCCGGAATTGCCAGTTGGGCGCATCCTCGGCGGCATCCGGCACAGGGCGGAAGCCGGCCTGACGCATCAGGTCCAGGAATGCGGGTTCGGAAAGACCGATGGAGACAATGGTCGGGTCCGCTGCCGTATAGGGCTTGCCGGCCGCGATGGCCTCATGCGCGCCGCGCGCCAGCCGTTCGGCCATGTCGATGCGCAGCAGGCTGTTATCGAGCTTGCGGAACCCGGCGATGCGCGCGCCCAGCTCGTCGACGGGCAGCGCGCCGTCCTCATTGGGATCGATCAGCACCACGCCCGCCTGCGGCAGCGCCACCAGCGGCTTGCCGCGCTTGAGCGCCAGCAGGACCATGCGCCACTGCGCGGCGCCAGGCTTCATGAGGCCGGGATGATAGAGGTCCATGACGCCGATGACGACACCCGCCTTGCGCAGATGGGTGCGGTCCTCCTTGGCGACCTGGCCCAGGGCCTCGTCCAGATTGGCGCGCGCCATGATGCCGCCCGCATCGGCGAGCTGCGCCAGAACCGCACGCACGGGCGCCGGCATCTCCGGTTCCTGCGCGCCGGCGTCCATCTTGAGCAGCGCGGGCACATGCCGATCGAGCTGGCCCTTCACCCATACGCCCAGCCGCTCGGCAATGCCCTGCTGGATCTCCGGCGCGAGCGCCGACAGCCCGGTGTCGAGCACGATCTCCGGCGCCAGCAGCCGCGGCCCGCCCTTAAGCGTGGCGACCGGGTGGCCGTTCCAGACGATCTGCGCCTCTCCGCCGGGTTCGCTCGACAGCGTGAACGCCTTGTCGTCCACCGCGAGCAATGCCTGAGCCATCTCGTTCAAATGCGCACCCAGTCTCCGTTCGGCAGCGGCGAGAAACATCTTTTTCTCGCCGGCCCTTGCGTTTGGATCGACGGCGAAGCGGAAGCCCCGCATCGTGCCGATCCTGTGTCCGTCCACTGTTACAGCGCCCGCGGCGTCCACGTCCACTGGCAAAAGCGCATCGTCGCGTCCGCCCTTGCGCATCAAGACCGATGTGCGCGCGTCCACGAAGCGCTGGCGCAATGCGCCGTGCAGCGCATCGGACAAGCGGTCCTCCAGCGCGCGCGCCCGTGCCGCCATCTCGGCCGGATGGGCCAGCCAGTCGTTTCGCTGGGCGACATAGGCCCAGATGCGCACCGCCGCGATGCGGCCGGCGAGCGCATCGACATCGCCGCGCACATCATCCAGCCGCGCGAGCTGGCCGGCGAAGAAATCCTGGGGAATGTAGCCTTTGCCCTGGGAGAGATAGGTCCAGAGGCGATGGACGGTGCGGGCGTGATGCTCCAGGCCGAGCTTCTGGAAATCGGGGACCGAGCAGGCGGCCCACAGCCGCGCTACTTGCGCTGGGCCGCACGCGCGATCCGCCACGTCGGGCATATCGGCGAGGGCGCGCAGGCAGGCGAGGTCGACGGCCTCCGGCGCCGCGCGCAGGCCCTCATGGGCCGGGCGGCGCTCCAGGGCATGGATGAGCGCGCCCAGGCTCTCCATCGGCAGGTCCGCCTCGCGCCAGAAGACCTGCTCGATCGCGTCGAAGCGATGCGCCTCGATGCGTTCGATCTCCTCGGGTGTGAAGGCCGGCGACGCTTCGGCAGAGCCTACGTCGCCGAAGGTGCCATCCTTCTGGTGGCGCCCGGCGCGCCCGGCAATCTGCGCCATTTCCGCCACGGTGAGACGCCGCGTGCGCTGCCCGTCGAACTTGCGCAGCGAGGCGAACGCGACATGATCGACGTTGAGGTTGAGGCCCATGCCGATGGCATCGGTGGCGACCAGATAATCGACCTCGCCGGCCTCGAACATGGCCACCTGTGCATTGCGCGTGGCTGGAGAGAGCGCCCCCATCACCACTGCCGCGCCGCCCCGGAAGCGGCGCAGCATCTCGGCGACGCGATAGACTTCCTCGACCGAGAAGGCGACAATGGCGGAGCGGCGGGGCAGGCGCGAGAGCTTGCGCGATCCGGTATAAGAGAGCGTCGAGAAGCGCGGGCGCGAGATGATCTCCGCGCGCGGCAGCAGCGTTTTCACCAGTGGCGCCATGCTGGCCGAGCCGAGCAGCATCGTCTCCTCGCGCCCGCGTGCGTGCAGCATCCGGTCGGTGAAGATATGGCCCCGCTCGGGATCGGCGGCGAGCTGTACCTCGTCGAGCGCGACGAAGGCGAAATCCTTGAGCGGCCCGACGCCGCCCCGCGCGGGCATGGCCTCCGCCGTCGAGAGCACATAGCGCGCATTGGGCGGCAGGATGCGCTCCTCGCCGGTGAGCAGGGCCACCTGATCGGCGCCTTTGATGCGCACCACCCGCTCATAGACCTCGCGCGCAAGCAGGCGCAGCGGAAAGCCCATGAGCCCGCTGGAATGACCGCACATCCGCTCGATCGCGAGGTGGGTCTTGCCGGTGTTGGTCGGCCCAAGCACGGCCATGAGGGCCGAACGGGCAATGCTCGCCATGACAGGATGCACATGGGGGAGTTGCGGCGGCAGGACAAGGGCATAGCAGCGGTTCCCCCGATATGGCCCCGCTGGGCGTCCTGGCTGCACCGTTCGCCGCAGCGTGGACTCCGCTGAACCGCTCTTCATTTGACATTAACCACCCTGCTTCACAAAGCTCGCGACCATTAACCGGCAGAGCCGGCGCATCCGGAGACCTTCGGGGGAACGGTATTTTTCGCGGTGTTTCAGAAGATTGACTTCAGCCCTGGCGAGGGAAACGCCGCTGCCGGCACGCTGTGGCTGAACAAGCCCGCCCGCGTCATCGCGCAGGCGCGCAATGGCGACTTGCGCGAGCGGCTGGAGGGCTGGGCAAACCGGGTCGAGCTGGCGCCGGACCTCGGCCGCGAAATCGGCAGCCGCACCTGGTGGCGGGGTCTTGCCACTTGCCTCTCGCTCTGTGCCGTCGCCTTCTCGCTTTCACCCGGTTTTCAGGCCATCCCCGGCGCAATCCCCGCGCCTATCGGCCAGCAGCATCTCGACCAGTACCGCGCACAGATGGTGACGGCGCTCGCGCTGGGCGCAGACAGTGGCGCCCATATGGGCCCGACGGATGCCGTCTCGCCACTCACCGAAACGCCCGAGCGGCCGCGGATCGAGCTGGATGCCGCGCTCGGGACCGGCGACAGCTTCGCCCATACGCTTTCCCGCTCCGGCGTCAGCGATGCCGATGCGCGCGCCGCCATGGCGCTGATCGCCCAGGCAGTGCCGCCGGAGTCGATTGCAGCAGGCACGCGCCTGCGCATGGTGCTGGGCCGGCGCGAGAATCGCAGCATGCCCCGGCCACTGGAAAAGCTGGCCGTGCGCGCGCGGCTGGAGCTGGCGCTGGAAGTCAATCGCGTCGACGGCGAGCTCACGCTGACGCGCATTCCCATCGCGGTCGACGATACGCCGCTGCGCATTCGCGGGAAGGTGGGCGACGGGCTCTACCGCGCCGCGCGGGCAGCGGGTGCCGACCCATCCACCATTCAGGCATATCTGAAGGTCCTCGCGACCCGCCTCAACATCGGCACCGATATGCGCGCGGCCGACGAGTTCGACATGATCGTCGCCCATCGCCGCGCCGCCACTGGCGAGACCGAGACGGGCACGTTGCTCTATGCCGGCCTCCGCCGCGCCAAGGGCAAGGACATCGACATGCTGAAATGGCGCGTCGACGGGCGCGACCAGTGGTTCGAGGCGTCGGGCGTCGGCCAGAGCCGCGACACGCTGACCTCGCCTGTCACCGGCGGGCGGATCAGCTCCAATTACGGCCAGCGCAAGCACCCCATATTGGGCTATCTGCGTATGCATTCGGGCATGGACATCGCCGCGCCCCATGGCACGCCCATTCGCGCCGTCTCGGATGGGCGCGTGAGCTTTGCCGGGCGGCATGGCGGCCACGGCAATTATGTGAAGCTCACCCATGCAAGCAACCTCGCCACGGGCTACGGCCATATGAGCCGGATCGCAGTGAAGGCGGGGCAGAAGGTCAATCGCGGCCAGGTGATCGGCTATGTCGGCTCGACCGGCCTCTCAACCGGCCCGCATCTCCATTACGAGCTGTTCCGGGGCGGCAAGCTGGTCAATCCCAGCACCGTCAAGTTCACTCAGGCGCCGCAGCTCAGCGGCAAGGCCCTCGCCGCGTTCAAGGGGCGGCTGGCGGAGCTCAAGCGCCTGCCCGCAGGGCTGCGCGAGAGCCCGGCTGTGGCCACGGCGGAGGCACCGGACGACGCCTATAGGCTCGCAATGGCCAGCGTGGGACCGACAAGCCGCGCGCGCTAGAGGCGCCGGAGCCAGATGGACTCATCTGGCGGTTCGGGGGGTTACGGGAAACTAAGGGCAGTCTGGAGCCGGTTCGGTTCAATGGGAAGCGTCTCGGCGCTGGACCCCAGGAGGGGCCGTGATCCTGCTTAGGCAAGCACCCAAGGCCCAGCCCAATGCCGTAGCCGCCCTAAGCTTCTGCCTGTGCAGGAGCACGGGTGGGCGTCGCGTGAGCTACATCTTTAGCGAGCCGCGCTTTGCAGAATGCCGCCTTCGGCCTTCGATAAGCTCGCCGGACAAGGTTGGGAGCGGTTTGGCGGGAGGCCGAAACGAAATCCAGCGAGCCGGATGCGGCCGGATCTTCGCCCCTCAGCGCTTCTTCACGAACTCCGCGCGCAGGACGAGGCCCTTGATGCCTTCGTAGCGGCAGTCGATTTCCTGCGGGTCTCCGGTCAGGCGGATCGACTTGATGAGCGTGCCGCGCTTGAGGGTCTGGCCCGCACCCTTGACGACGAGGTCCTTGATGAGCGTGACCTGGTCGCCGTCCGCCAGCAGATTGCCGACCGCGTCGCGCACCTCGACACCGCTCGCTGCCGCTTGCTTGGCGGCGAGTTCAGAGGCCGGCAGCCACTCGCCGCTTTCCTCGTCAAACACATAATCTTCGTCTTGGCTCATCGTCTCATCCGTTCAAAGGGGGGCTGGGTGGCACGCAGGCCCACCCCGGTTGTCAGCGCAGCTTCGCGATCGTCAGTCCATCGGCTTTGGCCCGGTCTTTCACCGATTCCTCGCTGCGGGTCAGCGCCTTGGCAATGGCCTTGAGCGCCATGCCTTTCTTCGCCAGCGTGTGCAGCTTGGCGATCTCGGCCGCAGTCCAGGGCTGGCGATGCCGCTCGAAGCGGCCATCGGCGGCACCCTTGGCCACTAGCTTTCATCCCCCATGCGCAGCGCCGCGATGAAGGCTTCCTGCGGGATCTGCACAGAGCCATATTCGCGCATGCGCTTCTTGCCCTCCTTCTGCTTCTCCAGCAGCTTCTTCTTGCGGCTGATGTCGCCGCCATAGCATTTGGCGGTCACGTCCTTGCGCATCGCGGCGATGGTCTCGCGGGCGATCACCTTGCCGCCGATCGCGGCCTGAATGGGGATCTTGAAGAGGTGGCGCGGGATGAGGTCCTTGAGGCGCTCGCACATGTGGCGGCCGCGCGCCTCGGCGGCGCTGCGATGGACGATCATGCTGAGCGCGTCCACCGGCTCGTTGTTCACCAGAATGCTCATCTTGACGAGGTCGCCCTCGCGCGTGCCGATCTGGTGATAGTCGAAGCTGGCATAACCCCGGCTGATCGACTTGAGACGGTCGTAGAAATCGAACACCACTTCGTTGAGCGGCAGCTCGTAGGTCGCCTGCGCCCGGCCGCCGACATAAGTGAGATTCTTCTGGATGCCACGCCGATCCTGGCAGAGCTTGAGAACGGAGCCCAGATATTCGTCGGGCACATAGATGACCGCTTCGATCCAGGGTTCCTCGATCATCTCGATATGGTTGGGATCGGGCATGTCGGCAGGATTGTGCAGGTGGCGCACCGTGCCGTCGCGCATGTGCATCTCATAGACCACCGACGGGGCGGTGGTGATGAGATCGAGGTCATATTCGCGAGTCAGCCGCTCCTGGATGATCTCCAGGTGGAGGAGGCCCAGGAAACCGCAGCGAAAGCCGAAGCCCAGCGCTGCGCTCGTCTCCATCTCGAAGCTGAACGAGGCGTCGTTGAGACGCAGCTTGTGGATGCTCTCGCGCAGCTTCTCGAAATCGGCGGCATCGACAGGGAAGAGGCCGCAGAAGACCACCGGCTGCACTTCCTTGAAGCCCGGCAGCGGCGCCGTGGCGCCGTTTTTCACCGTGGTGATGGTATCGCCCACGCGGGTCTGCGCAATCTCCTTGATCTGCGCGGTGATGAAGCCGATCTCGCCCGGTCCCAGCTCGGCCAACTGCTCGATTTTGGGGCGGAAGCAGCCGACACGATCGACCAGATGCTCGGTGCCGCCGATCATGAACTTGATCTGCTGGCCCTTCCTGAGCACCCCGTTCATCACGCGCACCAGGATGACGACGCCGAGATAGGGATCGTACCAGCTATCGACCAGCATCGCGCTGAGTGGCGCGTCTCGGTCGCCCTTGGGCGGCGGGATCTTGGCGACGATGGCTTCGAGAATATCGTCGATGCCGATGCCGGACTTGGCGGAAGCGAGCACCGCCTCGCTGGCATCGAGGCCGATCACGTCCTCGATCTCGGCCTTCACTTTCTCCGGCTCGGCGGCGGGCAGGTCGATCTTGTTGATGACCGGCACGATCTCGTGGTCATGCTCGATGGACTGATAGACGTTCGCCAGCGTCTGCGCTTCCACGCCCTGCGCGGCGTCGACCACGAGCAGCGCGCCTTCGCAGGCGGCGAGGCTGCGGCTCACCTCATAGGCGAAGTCGACATGACCCGGCGTGTCCATGAGATTGAGCGCATAGGTCTCGCCGTTGCGCGCCGTATAGTTGAGGCGCACGGTCTGCGCCTTGATGGTGATGCCGCGCTCCTTCTCGATATCCATGTTATCGAGCACTTGCGACGTCATCTCCCGGTCCGTGAGGCCGCCGGTACGCTGGATGAGGCGGTCGGCCAGGGTCGACTTGCCATGGTCGATGTGGGCGATGATCGAGAAATTGCGGATATGGGCGAGGTCGGTCATCGCGCGCCGATAGCAGCATGGAGAGGCGTGGCAAAGTCCCGTCGGTCGGCAGGCCGGCGCGCCGGACTGATTTCCGCGCGCGCGGCCCGCGCCGGCAGTATGCAAGCGGCGGCTATTATGTTAGCTTAGCGGCGAAATAGAGAAATTATGGTCGCAAGCTACTCGAACGAAAGACAGTCTTTTTAGACTTTGGGGGAAGAGTTCATGCGTCAGTTGCTTTCCGTAATCGTCCTTTCATCCATGATGGCCGTCGCGCCGACGACAGCCTTCGCGGCGGACAAGGGCTCGTCCGGCCGTCAGGCGCAGGCCAAGGGCACGGCTGAAATTCCGACATGCAGCCGCAAGCTGGGCACGATCGCCATTGTGGAGCCGGACAATCAATGGTGGCGTGAGCTGAACCTGGGCAGCCCGGAGGCGATTCTGCGTGTCTTCGTGCAGCGCTCGGGCTGCTTCACGCTAGTCAATCGCGGCCGCTCGATGCAGAGCCGCGCCATGGAGCGCGCGCTGGCCGACTCCGGCGAGCTTCAGGAGAACAGCAATCTGGGCAAGGCGCAGGTGAAGGCGGCGGATTATTTCCTCCAGCCCGACATCGTTTCCTCCAACAAGAACAGCGGCGGCAATGCCATTGGCGGCGTGCTCGGCGGCTTCCTGGGCCGCAACACCCTCGGCGCGCTCGCCGGCGGCATCTCGGTCAAGAAGAAGGAGGCGAACGTCACGCTCTCCATCGTGAACGCCCGCACGACCGAGGAAGAGGCGCTGGTCGAGGGCTACGCCCGCAAGTCCGACCTGAGCTTTGGCGGCGGTGGCGCGGCCTTCGGCGCGGGGGCTTTCGGCGGCGTCGGCGGTGGCGGCTACGAGAATACCGATATCGGCCAGGTCATCGTGCTCGCCTATCTCGACGCCTATACCAAGCTGGTCGGCCAGATGGGCGGCCTGCCCGAGGATGCCTCGGCGGCGGCGCCCCAGGCGAAGTAAGCCGACCGCGAGGAGCGCGTGCCGTTGCATGCGCTCCGCAGAATAGGACGGCGAGTGTGCCCCTGGGTACGCTCGCCGTTGTGCTTTTGGGACGGCAGTGAGGCTGTGTCAGGGGGCAGGCCCGGACATTTCGCGGTGTTTCGTGCTCCACGAGACCGGCAGGTCCGGCCAGTGAGCGCATGATGGACGCGTCGGCAGCAGCGCAGGCCCGCCGATCAAAAGGCGGCGGCAAGGGCAAAGGTGGCGGTGGAGCCGAGCAGGCGCTTCATAGGGATTTTCCTAGGCGAGGCGCGGCACGAGCAGCGGAACGAAAGTTCATCTCGCAATAGCCAGAGGGTGAGGCCGGGAGGCAGAGCGGTCCGCCAGATCAGAACCGATCCTTCTGGCGGCCGTGCACGGCGCAGCCAGTAACGCCAAGCCATCCAGCTCTGCCCAACACGCGCGGCATCCGGGCCAGCGTTGCCATGGTGTCTGTCCGATTCCTCCGGCTGCCGATGAGCGGGAGCCGCGTCACTCGCGGCGCGGGCCGGCGCATCGTCTGCGAGCGGACGAGACGCGTGATGCGTCCTTGCCTGACGCCAATCGAGGGCGCCGTTGCTGCTCCGGCGCCGCCTTGCAGGACGGGCACCCCGCGAGGGCTCTTGCGTGCGCGGCGGGCGAGGCTAGGCTGGGCGCGACACGAGACCCCAGGGAGAAGCGCATGCGCCATCTTGCGATCGTCGGCTCGGGCCCCGCAGGCTATTACACAGCCGAGGCCTGCCAGAAGCAGTTTGGCGAGGATGTGCGCATCGATATATTGGACAGGATGCCGGTGCCCTTCGGCCTGATCCGCACGGGGGTTGCTCCCGACCATCAGTCGATCAAGGCCGTGGCACGGCGCTACGAGGCCATTGCGCTCAGCGACACCGTCCGCTTCGTGGGCCAGCTCTCCATCGGCAAGGACATTGCGGTGGCCGAGCTGCTCGGCCTCTACGATGCGGTGGTGCTGGCGACGGGCGCGCCGTCCGACCGGCCGCTCGGTATTCCGGGGGAAGATCTGAACGCTGTGGTGGGGAGTGCCGCCTTCGTGGGCTGGTACAATGGCCATCCCGACTATGCGGACCTGGATTTCGCGCTGGACGGGCTCGATGTCGTGATCGTCGGCAATGGCAATGTCGCGCTGGATTGCGCGCGCATCCTCAGCAAAGGCGCCGAGGAGTTCGAGGGCAGCGACATCGTCGCCCATGCGCTGGCGCGGCTTTCCGCCGAGCAGCCGCGCAGTGTCACCATCGTCGGCCGCCGCGGGCCGCATCAGATCGCCATGACGCCCAAGGAGCTGAGCGAGCTGGGCAAGCTGCGCCGTGCCTGGCCGCAGGTCGATCCGGCCGACCTGCCGCCGCTTGAGAGCGACCAGGCGCTGGAGCCGGGGCAGCGCAAATCGGTGAGCCTGCTGCGCGAGTTCGCCGCCGCGCCGCCGGGCGAGGGACAGCCCATCCGTTTCGATTTCTTCGCGCAGCCGCTGCGGATCGAGGGCGAGGACGGGCGCGCCGCGCGTCTGATCGTCGAACGCACCCAGCTCGGCGCGGACGGCGCGGCGGTGGGCACGGGGGAGACCTATGCCATTCCCGCCGGCCTCATCATCACCTGCATCGGCTATCGCACGCCGCCCATTCCCGATGTACCCTATGACGAGAAGGGCGGGCGCTTTGCCAATGTGGAAGGGCGAATCGCACCCGGCCTCTATTGTGTGGGCTGGGCGCGGCGCGGCGCCTCCGGCACCATCGGCACCAACAAGCCGGATGGCTTCCTGATCGCCGAGCAGATCGCCCAGGACCTGCCGGCGGGCGGTGGCAAGCCGGGTCGCGCGGGGCTAGACGCGCTCATCGCGGCGCGCGGGCTCGACATCGTCACGTTCCGCGACTGGCAGAAGATCGATCTTGCCGAGATCGAGCGGGCCCGCTCGGGCGCGCCGCGCGAGAAGTTCGTGCGCGTGGACGACATGGTGGCCGCCAGCCGGGGATAAGGCCGGGCGAACGGGCACCGCTCGGGATAACGGGGGGATGGCTGCGAGGAACACGCGGTTATCGCGTTGGGGGCGCGTTGCCGAATTGCGGAACGGCAAGCCAGTTTGAGGAGGAGCACCGAAACCCTTTTGGGCGGAGCTGGACTCTCGATTGTCGGTTGTTTGCTGATAATTATGAGGTGCAGGATGGCGCCATCTGGCGCGACATCCCTCTAGCCGTCCAGGCGCTTGCCCAGGCTGAGGCAGGCATTGTCCGCATAGCCGAGGGCGGCATAGAAGCCGAGCACGGCGGCATTTTCCGCGCGGACCAGCAGGTTGAGCTTGGGGACGCCGCGGGCGCGCAGCCAGGCCTCAACGGCGCGCATCAAGGCGCGGCCGAGGCCTTGTCGCTGTCGCGCAGGATCGACGGCGAGATAATAGAGGCTCCCACGATGGCCGTCATGGCCGACCATGGCGGCAGCGATGAGGTGATCGCCCTCGCGCAGGACGAGTATGGTCGAGGCCGGGCCGGCGAGCGCGAAATCGAGATCCGCGGTGGGATCGTTCCAGGGGCGTGTCAGCCCGCAGCGCGTCCAGAGCGCGATGATGGCAGCCCGCTCGGCGGGCGTGGCCGTGTAATCGAGACTGGCGAGCGCGGGCCCGCCGCTCACACGCGCATCGGCATCAGGACGTAGAGGGCGGGAGCCTTCTCGCCTTCGCGGATCAGCGTGGGCGCTGCGGCATCGGCAAGGTGGACCTCGATGGCGTCCCCCTGCACCTGGCCGAGAATGTCGAGCAGGTAGCGTGCGTTGAAGCCGATCTCCAGCGCATCGGCGCCGTAGCTGCCGGGCACTTCCTCAGCCGCCGTGCCATTCTCGGGGCTCGTGACCGAGAGCGTCACCTTGTCGCGCTCCAGGACCATCTTGACGGCGCGGGTCTTCTCGGTGGCGATGGTGGCGACGCGGTCCACGCCTTCCTCGAGGCTGCGCGGGTCGATCCGAAGCAGCTTGTCGTTCCCGGTGGGGATAACGCGGCTGTAATCGGGGAAGGTGCCGTCGATCAGCTTGCTGGTGAGCACCGCATTGCCCAGATCGAAGCGGATCTTGGTGGGCGACAGATCGATGTGGACGCTGCCCTCCACCTCGTCGAGCAGCTTGCGCAGCTCGGCGATGCATTTGCGCGGCACGATGATGTCCGGCATGCCGTCCGCGCCGTCCGGCCGGGGCACGGTGACGCGGGCGAGGCGGTGGCCGTCCGTCGCGGCGGCCTTCAGCACCGG
>DASRXY010000278.1:0-3002 GCA_035654035.1 Sphingobium sp.
GCGAAAAAGCGCGCCGCTTCTGTTCCGGCGGGCGCGCGTGCGGACTGTCTCGCGCGGGCGACAGCGGGCAAGGATTCGCCCCATTCCACTTGCCAAATGCCTCCGTGCCCGCCAGAGGCTCGTGCGTCATGAGCGCCACCGTCCACCGCATGCCGCGCCGCGGCGCCCCCTCGCTCCAGCCGATGATGAACCTCGTCGCGGAAGACATGAATGCGGTGAACACCGTCATTCTCGCACGGATGCAGTCGCGCATCCCGCTGATCCCGGAACTGGCGGGGCACCTGATCGCCGGCGGCGGCAAGCGCATGCGGCCGATGCTGACGCTCGCCTGTGCCCGGTTGCTGGATTATGGCGGCGCGCGGCATCACAAGCTGGCGGCGGCCGTGGAGTTTATCCACACCGCCACGCTGCTGCATGATGACGTGGTCGACGGCAGCGGCATGCGCCGTGGCCGGCAGACGGCCAACATGATCTGGGGCAACAGCGCCTCCGTGCTGGTCGGCGATTTCCTGTTCAGCCGGTCCTTTGAGCTGATGGTCGAAGACGGCTCGCTCAAGGTGCTCAAGATCCTTTCGCACGCGTCGGCCGTGATTGCGGAGGGCGAGGTGAACCAGCTCACCGCCCAGCGCCGCATCGAGACGGACGAGGACCAGTATCTCGACATCATCGGCGCCAAGACCGCCGCGCTGTTCGCCGCCGCCAGCCGCATCTCCGCCGTGGTCGCCGAGCGGCCCGAGGCGGAGGAGCTGGCGCTCGACGCTTATGGCCGCAATCTCGGCATCGCCTTCCAGCTCGTCGATGATGCCATCGATTATGTCTCGGACGGCGCGACGATGGGCAAGGACACGGGCGACGACTTCCGCGACGGCAAGATCACCCTGCCGGTCATCCTCGCTTATGCCCGGGCCAATGAGGCAGACCGCACCTTCTGGCGCGAGGCGATGAGTGGCCTCCATGGAGAGAATGCCGATCTCGACCGCGCCCAGGCGCTGCTACGCGAAACGCAGGCGATCGACGACACGCTGGCGCGCGCGCGCCATTATGGCCAGCGCGCCATCGACGCCATCGGCATCTTCGCCAATGGCGCGGCCAAGGATGCGCTGGTTGAGGCCGTCGAGTTCGCGGTGGCGCGGGCTTACTGAGCCGCCGGCAATAGCCCGCCGTCCTCCTGCGGAAGGCGGGAGCCTTGGCGGCTGAGCAGCACGGTCAGGCCAGGGGCGCCTGTCCGCGCATCTGTGGTCCCCTCAGCTCGCCGCCTTCATCAGCAGCAGCCCGCTGACGATGAGCGCCGCGGCGAGCAGACGCAGCGCGCTGGCGCTCTCGCCCAGGAACAGAATACCCACCACAAAGGCGCCGACCGCGCCGATGCCGGTCCACACCGGATAGGCCGTGCCGAGGGGCAATGTTCGCATGGCCCAGGCCAGCAGGGCAAAGCTCGCGCCCATGGCGACCAGCGTGACGACGCTGGGTCCGAGGCGTGTGAACCCTTCCGACTGTTTCATGAAGAACGCCCAGACCACTTCGAGCAGTCCGGCGAATGTGAGCGCAATCCACGCCATAAGTCCTCCGTCATCAGCATGCCGGGCCGTCCCGGACTTCTGCCCAATGGTGGGGGAGGGCGTGGCCTCGCGTGGCGCTACATAGGCCATTGGGGGCGGGGATCAAGAAGCAGGTGGCGTGCGTGCCGGCTGGCGTTGCCGGGCGTGGAGGACTAAGCGGCGAGCGTGAGTGCGCTTCCCATCCATGCTGTGTTGCCCGAACTGCTGGCTGCCCTGCGCGCGCGCAGCGGCGCGGTGCTGGTCGCCCCACCCGGGGCGGGAAAGACCACCAGTGTAGCGCCCGCGCTGCTTGGCGAGCCTTGGTGCACGGGGCAGGTCTGGCTGCTTTCGCCCCGCCGGCTTGCCGCCCGCGCGGCAGCCGAGCGCATGGCGGAGCTGGCGGGCGAGAAGCCGGGCGAGACGATCGGCTATGTGACGCGCCTCGAAAGCCGCACGTCCGCGCGCACCCGGCTGCTCGTGGTCACCGAAGGCGTGTTCCGCCGCCGCATCCAGGACGATCCGGCGCTGGAGGGCGTGAGCGCGGTGCTGTTCGACGAGGTGCACGAGCGCAATCTGGAGGGTGATTTCGGCCTGGCCCTTGCGCTCGATGCCCAGGCCGGGCTGCGGGAGGACCTGCGCCTCATTGCCATGTCCGCGACGCTCGATGGCGCGCGCTTCGCCGCCCTGATGGGTGATGCGCCGGTGATCGAGAGCGCGGGGCGCAGTTTCCCCATCGATTTGCGCCATATCGGCCGTGCGGCCGGGCAGCGAATCGAGGACGCCATGGCCGCTTCCATCCGCCGTGCGCTTGCCGAGGAGAAAGCGGGCGACCTGCTCGCTTTTCTGCCCGGCGTCGGCGAAATCGAGCGCACGGCCGAGCGGCTCGCTTTGCCGGCTGACGTGGCGCTGCACCGGCTGCACGGTACGCTTGGCCCGGCCGATCAGCGCGCTGCGCTGCGCCCCGCGCCGGCGGGTGTGCGCAAGGTCATTTTGGCGACCAGCATCGCTGAAACCAGTCTCACGATCGATGGCGTGCGTATCGTGGTGGATTCCGGCCTCGCGCGCCGGCCGCGCCACGATCTTGCCGCCGGCGTCACGCGCCTTGTTACCGAGCGCGCGAGCCAGGCGGCGGTGACGCAGCGCGCCGGCCGGGCCGGGCGACAGGCGCCGGGCGTTGCCTATCGATTGTGGGAAGCGGCGGCGACGGCGGGCCTGCCCCCTTTCGATCCGCCCGCGATTCTGGAGAGCGATCTGACCGGGCTGGTGCTCGATTGCGCGGTCTGGGGCGTCACCGATCCTGCGCGGCTGCCTTGGCTCGATGCACCGCCGGCTGCCTCGGTGAACGAGGCGCGGCGGCGACTCATCGCGCTCGGTGCGCTGGACGAGGCGGGGCGGGCGACAACGCATGGACAAGCCGTCGCCGCGCTGCCGCTGGACCCGCGCCTCGCGCATATGCTGCTCGTT
>DASRXY010000279.1:0-13396 GCA_035654035.1 Sphingobium sp.
GGGTGGACGGATGCCCGGCACGGCGCTGGTCAGCTCGGAGAGGCGCGCGGCCGCGCCGGCACCGCGCAGCAGGTCGCCATAAACTTCCGTTAATGCTCCGAACGCGCCGGCGACCACCCCGCTGGTCAGTACGAAGGCGGCGATGGCGCCGCCGGTCATGCGCCCGGCCTCCACATCCAGCGCGCCGCGCCACAGGATGAGCGTGATCGATCCGAAGACCACAAGCATAATGACGGCGGTCATGAAGGCGCGCACGGTGAAGCGCTTGCGGGCAGTACGGAAGCTCTCTTCCACCGCCTCGCGGAAACGAACGGTTTCGCGCGCTTCTTGAGTGAAAGCCTGCACGATCTTCATCGCGCCCAGCACCTCGTTGGTGATGCTGCCGACGGCCGCGAGCCGGTCCTGGCTGCTGCGGGAGAGATCGCGCAGGCGTCGGCCGATATAGACGACCGGGGCCAGCACCAGCGGAATGCCGAAGAGCAACATCGCGGTAAGCCGCGGCGCGAGCGTGAAAAGATAGATGACGCCGCCGAAACCGGTGAGCAGGTTGCGCAGTGCGATGGAGACGGTGGAGCCGACGATCTGCTCGATCACGGCTGTGTCCGAAGTCATGCGCGAGGCGATCTCGGACGGGCGGTTATGTTCGAAAAAGGCGGGTTCCTGCCGCAGCAGATTGGCCTGCGCGGCCATGCGCATATCCGCCACCACGCGCTCACCAAGCCAGGAGACAAAATAAAAGCGCGTTGCCGTGGCGATGGCCAGCACCAGCACGATGAGCAGCAGATACTGGAACCAGCGGCCGATGTCGCCGCCATTGGCTGCAAAGCCCCGGTCGATGACGAGCTTGAAGCCGGCCGGAATAGCAAGTGTCGCGGCCGAGGCCATGAACAGCGCCACCGCTGCCATGGCGATATGGCCGGGATAGCGCGCGGCCATGGCCCAGACGAGGCGGAGATTGCCAAGGCGCGGCGGCGGTTGATTCGGATCGGGCGCGGGAGGAAGCGGTCGGCGGGCCATGCCGCGCCCTAGACCAGTTTCCATCCGCTTGGAACCGGGCAATCGTCCTTCCATGCGTGTCGGGGCAAGCGCAGATGCACATTTTTCATGCGATTTTTAGCGCTTCGACAGGAAGATTCCGGCTATTGCATCGCAACAAAGATGGCCTTGCCCTATATAGGCAGGAGTCGCGAAGCGGGGTTGCATGCTTTATAACGCATACGAAATTCATCGAAATCTTCTAGCGGGTGCCAGTGCCATGGCGACCGCCAGCGTGGAATTGCTGCAAAATCCGGCCAATCCTTTCGCTTATTTTGGCGGTGGTCCGCTGCTCGCTTCGGCATTGGACGTGTTCGCGCATGCCGCCGCGCCCCGGGGCAAGCCGGCCTTCAACCTGCCGAGCACCGTCATCAACGGCCGGGAGGTGCCGATCGAAGAGCGCGTAGAGGCGCGCCGGGCCTTCGGACAATTGCGCCATTTCGTCCGCGAGGGGCAGGGCGAGGGCGATCCCCGGTTGCTAATTGTCGCCCCCATGTCGGGCCATTTCGCCACGCTGCTGCGCGGCACGGTCGCGCGAATGCTGCCCGGTCATGATGTTTACATCACCGACTGGGCCGATGCGCGAGATGTGCCACTCGCCGAGGGCGCGTTCGATCTGGACGATTATGTCGATTATCTCATAGGCTGGCTCGACGATCTGGGGCCAGGCACGCACATGCTGGCGGTCTGCCAGCCTTCCGTGCCGTGCCTCGCCGCCGCCGCCGTCATGTCGGCGCAGCGGCATGCCTGCCGCCCACGTACGCTCACAATGATGGGTGGGCCGATCGATACGCGGCAGGGGCCCACGGCGGTGAATACCATGGCGCAGGAGCGGCCGCTGAGCTGGTTCCGCCAGAATGTCGTGACCACCGTGCCGTTCAGCTATCCGGGCGCCGGACGCAAGGTCTATCCGGGCTTCATGCAGCTTGCCGGATTCATGACCATGAACCTGGGCAATCACCTGATGAGCCACTGGCAGATGTTCCGCCACCTAGTGCAGGGCGATGAGGAAAGCGCGGACGCCACCAAGAAATTCTACGACGAATATCGCTCCGTGTGCGACATGACCGCGGAGTTCTACCTCCAGACCGTGCAGGAGGTCTTCAAGAAGCACAGCCTGCCGCGCGGGGAATTCATGCATCATGGCGCGCGGGTCGATCCGGGCGCGATTACCGACATCGGGCTGCTTGCGGTGGAAGGTGAGAAAGACGACATCTCCGGCATCGGCCAGACCCGCGCAGCGCTGGAGATTGCGACTGGCCTGCCGGATGCGTTCAAGCGCTATTATCTGGCAAAGGATGTCGGCCATTACGGCATTTTCAACGGCTCCAAGTGGCGCGGGCGGATCGCGCCCGTGGTGGAGCAGTGGATCCGGGCGCATGATGCCCTGCCGCGCGACTGAGCCCACCCGGCGATGACTATGCCGCCAATTCGCCTGCGGTCCGTCACGGTCGAGCGATGGCCGGTGGCGGGCGCCTTCACCATCAGTCGGGGGGCCAAGACCCATGTTGATGTGGTGCTCTGCACGCTGAGCGATGGCACACATGAGGGGCGGGGTGAGGGCACGCCCATTTATTATCATGGCGAGACAGCCGAGGATTGTGCTGCGGCGATCCGCGCGGTGGCGGACCGACCCGGCGCCTTTGATCGCGAGGCGCTACGTAGCCTGATGCCGCCCGGCGCCGCGCGCAACGCGCTCGATTGCGCGCTGTGGGATATGGAGGCGAAGCGTGGCGGGCAGCCCGCGTGGGCGTTGGCGGGCCTGCCCGAACCCCTGCCGCTGCCGACGGCTTTCACTATTAGCCTGGATGCGCCCGAGGCGATGGCACAGGCGGCGCAGGCAGCGCGTGCAAGAGGCTTCACGCTGCTCAAATGCAAGCTGACCGGCGAGGGCGACCGCGCTCGTGTGGCGGCGGTGCGTACTGGCGCGCCCGATGCGCAGTTGATCGTGGACGCCAATGAGAGCTGGGCGGGATTGGACGTGGCGGCGGAGGCAGCGGCACTGGGCGCGCTCGGCGTTACGCTGATCGAACAGCCGCTGCCGGCCGGCCGTGACACGGCGCTGGCGGACATTCGCTCGGCGGCCGTGCCATTCTGCGCCGACGAAAGCTGCCAGAGTCTCGCGGATCTCGACCGGCTCGCCGGCTATCAGGCCATCAACATCAAGCTGGACAAGGCCGGTGGCCTGACCGAGGCACTGGCCATGGCGAAGGTGGCCCGGGCGCGGGGCATGAAGCTGATGATCGGCTGCATGCTTGCCACCTCGCTCGGCATCGCGCCGGCGCTACTGCTGGGACAGCTCGCTGAGTGGGTTGACCTCGACGGCGCCCTGTTGCTCGCGCGCGATCGGCCCGGCGCGGCAGGCGCGGACAGCGGCATGGTCAAAGCTGGTAACCTTTGGGGCCTATGCAGTCCGGCGACCTGAATGCGTCCGAGGGCTGCCGAATGTCCTCTTGACTTGGCGCGGGCGTTCGGGTCACTCCCGCGGCCACGGGAAGCGGGGGCTGTTCGTTATATGGGTTTGGCTCGGCTTTTTGGGAGGTATGCGTGCGAATTGCTCGAATAATGGCAATCCTGCTCGCTCTGGCGACACTGGTTATCACGGCCTATTATGTCAGCCAAATGCCCTATGCCCTGCTGTATTTCGTGCCCGCGTTGCTCGGCGTCTGCGGCAGCCTGCCGTTCTGGATCAAGGCACCGGCCCGCAAGAAGGCGCGCTGGCGCGCCGCGATCGCCAGCCTGTGCGTGGTGCCGTGTATCGCCGTGACGGCCGCACTCGGATTCCTCTTTTCGCCCATCATGATCTGGCAGGTCTATGGCGCGCTGGCGGCGCTGGCGCTTATTAATGCGATCTGGGCGATCGTGCGCGTCCAGCGTAAGGCCAACCACCCCTGGGCGGACTATTACAAGCAAGTGAGCTGAGCGAAGCTGCCCAACCTGAATTTACGCCTGCCGCGCGGCGACATCGGGCGGATAGGGTGGGTAGGGCATGATCATGCGCCCGTCCGGATCGGCGGTAAAGGTCGTCTGCGTGGGGTAGGCAAGTTCGATGCCCAGCGCATCGAAACGGCGCAGGATCGAGAGACCGATATTGTGGCGGATCGCGTAGATGCGCTCATAATCAAGGCCCATCACGTCGAACTCCACTTCGAACTGGAGCGCGCTGGGACTGAAGCCGATGAAGCCGGCGCGCAGGAAATTGCCGCCCTCGGCCTCTACGATCTCGCGCAGGATGGCGGGCAACTGCGCGGCTTTCTCGGGCGGGGTCTGAAAAATGAGGCCGAGCGGCAGATTGAAGCGCCGTCGATCCAATCCGGCGTAGCTGATGATATCCTTGCTCAGTAATTGCGCGTTGGAGACGATCAGCTTCTCTCCGGTGACGACGCGCAGGCGGGTCGACTTGAGGCCGATGCGCTCTACGGTGGCCGAGCCGGAGCCGAAATTGATGGTCTCGCCGACACGGAACGGCCGATCGAAGATGATCGAGAGCGAGGCGAACAAGTCCGAGAAAATGCCCTGCGCGGCCAGGCCGATGGCAATGCCACCAATACCCAGGCCCGCAACGAGGCCTGTGACGTTGACGCCGAGATTATCGAGAATAACGATAAGGCCGACGACAACCAAGATGCCGTTCACCAGCGCCCGGATGAGGCCGCTCGCATTGGCCAGCGCTTCGTTGCCGCCGCGGTCGAGGTCCGAGCGCAGGTCGATGATGGCGAAGATGAACGCGCGCAGCCAGATTGCGCCCTGGAGCACCGCTGCGACAGTGAACAGGAAGCTGATCGTCTGGACGAGCTGCACCGGTGGATCGGCATAGCCCACCACGGTGCGTGCGGCGGCCAGGATCAGGAAGACGTGCGATGTCTTGGCCGCCGCGCGATGCAGCAGCGTGAAGAGAAAGGCGCTGTGCGGACGGGCAGCGAGGCGCTTGCAGAGCGAGAGCGCGCCCAGGCGCAGTGCCTCGAGCACCAGATAGAGGATGGTGCCGGCAACGGCGGCGACGACCACGGCTTCCCAATGATCGGTGAGCCATTGCGTAGGAAATGTCACAAGATCGCGAGGGGAGTGGACCCTGGTGGGGGCGGCACTCATGCCCGCCAACCGCCCTTTGGCTGCTGCGCGGTGCGGCAGGCGGTCAGGATATAATTGAGCTGGAGATTGTCCGAGAGCACGAAGCCGTAGCGCGGATCAGCGCTGATACCGCGCGGGGACGTCGCGTCCAGTCCTACATCTGCGAGCAGCGCGGTCAGCTCGGCCGGTGTGATGAAGCGTCGCCAGTCGTGCGTGCCTTTGGGAATGCGGCCAAACCCTTCGGCGAGCGTGACGATCATGAGCCGGGAGAGCGGTGTGCGGTTCGGGGTCGAAAGAATGAGCAACCCGTCCGGCTTCAGTAGGCGCGCGATATGGCGCAGAAATAGGGCAGGATCGGTCACATGCTCGATCACTTCGAGCGAGACGATGAGATCGTAGGGGGGCGCGTCCAGCGTCTCGACGCCACCATGGCGATAATCGATGGCGAGCCCCATGGCGGCTGCGTGCGTACGCGCCACGGCGACATTCTCCGCCGCTGCGTCGATGGCGGTCATGTCCGCGCCCAGCCGAGCCAGCGGTTCGGCGGCGAGACCAGCGCCGCAGCCGATATCGAGCACGCGCCGGCCTGCCAGCGGTTTCAGCGCGGCCGGATCGCCGCCCCAATGGCGATCTATGGCCTCGCGGATGAAGCGCATGCGCACCGGCCCCAGCTTGTGGAGCATGGCGCTGGCGCCCTCTGGATCCCACCAGTCCGCCGCCTGCGCGCCGAAATGCGCGGCCTCGCCGGGGTCGACGGTGCCCGTACCGCCTATAAGCACGGCATTTTCCGCCGTGTTTTTCGCCTTGCTTGCCATTACCAATCCCGCCGACTAAGAGGGCGCCGGCTCGAAAGCTGGCGAGTGCAGCGCCTGATTTTCACGCCTCCTTGATAATGACTGAAAGGCACGCGACAAGTCCATGGCGCGTATTGTGATGAAATTTGGCGGCACCTCGATGGCCGGCATGGAGCGGATCCGCAATGTCGCGAACCGCATCAAGGCTGAGGTCGCGCGCGGCAATGAAGTGGCAGTGGTTGTCTCGGCGATGGCCGGCGAGACCGACAGGCTGGTGGGCTTCGCCAAGGAAACGAGCGCGCTGTACGATCCCGCGGAGTATGACGTGGTCGTGGCATCCGGCGAGCAGGTGACGAGCGGTCTCCTCGCCATGACGCTCAAGGCCATCGGCGTGGATGCGCGGAGCTGGCTGGGTTGGCAGCTTCCGATCCGTACCGTCGGCTCGCATGCCAAGGCGCGGATCGAGACGGTCGAAACAGACGAACTGCTGGCGGCGATGCAGGCCGGGCAAGTCGCGGTGATCCCGGGCTTTCAGGGCCTGATGGCGAGCGGCCGCGTCTCGACGCTGGGCCGCGGCGGCTCGGATACCTCGGCCGTGGCGGTGGCAGCGGCGGTGAAGGCGGATCGCTGCGACATCTACACCGATGTGGACGGCGTCTATACTACCGATCCCCGCATCGTGGCGCGCGCCCGCAAGCTGGGCAAGGTCACTTATGAGGAAATGCTGGAACTCGCCAGCGTCGGCTCCAAGGTGCTGCAAACCCGCTCCGTGGCACTGGCCATGAAGGAGAAGGTGCGCGTGCAGGTGCTTTCGTCCTTCGACGAGCCCGGCGAGAACCCCGAACCCGGCACGCTGATCGTCAGCGAAGAAGAACTTGAAGGAAGCGACATGGAACGCCAGCTCATCACCGGCATCGCGCATGACAAGAACGACGCCAAGATCATCGTGACGCGGGTGCCGGACAAACCGGGCGCTGTCGCCAGCATCTTCGGCCCGCTGGCTGAGGCAAGCATCAACGTCGACATGATTATCCAGAACGATTCCAAGGACAAGGCTGAGACGGACGTCACCTTCACGGTGCCCCGTGCGGATCTGGCTCGCGCCGTGGACATCATCGAAAACCTCAAGGAGACGATCGGGTTCAACCGGATCATCACCGATGCGCAGGTTGCCAAGATCAGTGTCGTGGGCGTGGGCATGCGCAGCCATGCAGGCGTCGCCGCGATCATGTTCAAGACGCTGGCCGACCGCGCCATCAACATCGAGGCAATCTCGACCAGCGAGATCAAGGTCTCCGTGCTGATCGACGAAGACGAGACCGAACTGGCCGTGCGCGTGCTGCACAGCGCCTATGGGCTCGACAGCGAGGCGCCCGCCAGCGCCTGAGCGCAGTGAGGCGATGCCTTCCGTGTGATACGCGGAGAGACGAAAACGAACGGGGCTCGCCGGCTGGCGGGCCCCGTTTTCGTTTCCGGTCCGGCCAATTTGCTTCAAGGACGTTGAAGCAGGCTGAAGAGGGAGCCTACTCCTCTTCTTCCCGCTCCGTCTGCTGCGCGCGCAACCTCTTGTTGATGTGCGCCAGCTTGGAGGCTGCGTTGAGATTGGCGATGCTGCCGTAGATGGTGCGCAGATAGGCATGATCGAAGTCGGTGAGCGCCGCCGGGCGTGCGCCGGCCGGGTCGAACAGGCTGAGGATGGTGCTTACCGAGGTGTCCGCTTCCACCGGTCGGGTGCGTACAATGGCGCGCATGGTGGCATAGTCGGCGAGTTGCACGGCGCTCATGCCGTTGGCGGCGGGCAGGTCGATCATCACGATGGAACTGACGATGTCGAGCCGGTGCGCCAGGAAGATATGCGATTGGGACTGGGCGACGTTGAGTCGAGGCGGATTCACCAGGTCGAGGTCGGCGCTCCCCTGCAACTCGTCGCCCTGGCGTGATCGCACAGTGGTATTGACCCAGGCATGCACGGGGCCTTTGTCCGCGATCATCGCCCTCAGTTCGGGCGCAGTGATGCGCTGGAAGAGATAGCTGCGCTGCTTGGCGAGCGCTTTGATGGCCTGTTGGCCGTTCGCGACGAAGATGACGAGGATGTTGGGCGTGCACGTGCCTTCGCGCGCCGTGTCGAGGCCGATCTGCTCGGCAGTGTCGCGAATGCGGTCGACCATCACTTCGGCCACCTCGCGCGAGACGCCGATGATGCCGGGACAGATCGGGTCCTGAAACTGGGCGAGGGGTGTGTGATAGACGCCGCCGCCAACTTGCGTGATCTTGCGCGCTTGTTTGCGCACGGCCGCGGGTGTCTGCTCGCTCTTGCCTGTGACGACGATGGCGGTCCGATCCGCCGACGGGTCGTCCGCTTCGCTTGCAGCACTCGCGGCAAATGCCGGCATCGCGAGCGACAGCGCGCCGCAAAGGACGGTGATCAACGCGCGGAACCCCGTCTTCCTCATCCCGGCTCCCTCATGACCAAGCGCGCCGGGGCGCCTCCTGATTGTCCTTTTCCGCCCGTCTTGCGCGAGCTTTGCGGCCTTGCCACAACGCCATGCCCTTCGCTAGCCCGGCGCGTGCTTTTGCCGGGCCGCGTGGCTCTGTTGCCGCGCTTCCTCTCGGCGCCGTTGCTCTTCGCGCGTCAGTCGCTTAACGCGGCAGGATTCACGGCAAGCGGACAAGCAGGTCCCTGGGGCATGGAGCGAAGATGAGCGACACGATTGCAACGGCCGACCGCCTGACGGCCCTGATGGCGCGGGGCACGGAATTTCTAGGATCGCAGGTATCGATCCTGAGCGGCGCGATGAGCTGGGTTTCGGAGCGTCATCTCGTCTCGGCGGTGAGCAATGCCGGCGGTTTCGGCCTCATTGCCTGTGGGGCGATGACGCCCGACCTGCTGGACGCGGAGATCGCCGCAACCAAGGCACTCACGGGCAAGCCCTTCGGCGTCAACCTCATTACCATGCACCCCATGCTCATGGATCTGATCGCGGTCTGCGCCAAGCATGGCGTGGGCCATGTCGTGCTGGCCGGTGGCCTGCCGCCGCGCGGCAGCATCGAGGCGATCAAGGACGGCGGCGCCAAGGTCGTCTGCTTCGCTCCGGCGCTGGCATTGGCGAAGAAGTTGCACCGTTCCGGCGTCGATGCCCTGGTGATCGAGGGCATGGAAGCCGGCGGCCATATCGGGCCGGTGGCGACAGGCGTGCTGGCGCAGGAAATCCTGCCGAGTCTTGCCGATGAGCTGCCGATCTTCATCGCCGGCGGCATCGGTCATGGCGAGGCCATAGCCGCCTATCTGGAGATGGGTGCGGCGGGCGTGCAGCTTGGCACCCGCTTCGCCTGTGCGAGCGAGAGCATTGCGCACGAGAACTTCAAGAAGGCCTTTTTCCGTGCCTCGGCGCGCGATGCGGTCGCCAGTGTCCAGATCGATCCCCGCCTCCCGGTCATTCCCGTGCGCGCACTCAAGAATGCGGGCACCGAGGCCTTCACCGCCAAGCAGCGCGAGGTCGCTCAACTTCTCGACAGCGGGCAGGTCGAGATGGGCGAGGCACAGCTCCAGATCGAGCATTATTGGGCCGGCGCGCTGCGTCGCGCGGTGATCGATGGCGATGTGGAGAACGGATCGGTGATGGCGGGCCAGTCGGTCGGCATGGTGACGAAGGAAGAGCCCGTCGCCGAAATCATTGCCACGCTGATGGCGCAGGCGCGCGAGGCGCTCGAGCGTCGCGGGGTCTAGAAGGCCTGCCGTATCGCCGCGTCGGGAGCGGGCGTCCTGCCGGTCCGCGGTCTTTGGGCTTTGGGCAGGGATTCAAGAATAGCGCCGCGGCGGTGGCATTATTGTATCGAAGGGCTTGCGCACTCGGCCATGGACCGCGATGGTGCGCGCGCCTTTAGACCATCCGAGATCCGTGCCGCATGACCGCTCAGCGCCCCAAGGAACCCGCCGCGCCAGGCCCGGTGGCAGCCGCTCGCAAGATCTTGCAGCGGCTGCATGAAGTCATGGCCGCGCGCACCAATGCGCAGGCCAAGCTCAACAAAGTGGTGCAGATCATCGGCGAGACGCTCTCGACCGAAGTGTGCTCCGTCTATCTGTTGCGCGAGGGCACGCTGGAGCTGTTCGCCACGCGCGGCCTCAATCAGGATGCGGTGCATGTAACGCGGATGGCGCTCGGCGAGGGGCTGGTCGGCACGATCGCCCAGAATGTCGAGACGCTGAATCTGGAGCAGGCGGCGGCGCACCCGGATTTCGCTTATCGTCCAGAGACAGGCGAGGAGGTGTTCCACAGCTTCGCGGGCGTGCCCATCGTCCGTCGCGAGCGAGCGATCGGGGTGCTGTGCGTGCAGCATGCGGAACCCCGGCCCTATCAGGAAGTCGAGGTCGAGGCGCTCCAGACGGTGGCGATGGTGCTCTCCGAGCTTATCAGCAATGCCGGCCTGGTGGACGAGAACCCCGCCGATGCGCGCCCGCTGGAAACCGGTGCTTCGATCCATTCGGGCCTCCAGCTCGTCACCGGCATGGCGCGCGGCCACGCGGTCTTCCACCAGCCGCGCATTCATATCGAGCATACGGTCGCCGAGGATATCGAGGCCGAGCGGCAGCGCGTCTATTCCGCCTTTGCCAAGATGCGCGAGCAGATCGACCGCATGGCGGGGCAGGCCGAGTTCGGCGTAGACGGCGAGCATCTGGAAGTGCTCGAGACCTACAAGATGTTCGCCTATGACGAGGGCTGGTCGCGCCGCATCAACGAGGCGATCGACAGCGGCCTGACCGCCGAGGCGGCCATCGAGCGCGTGCAGCAGCGCACCCGTATGCGTATGCGCCAGATCGACGACCCGCTGTTGCAGGACCGCATGCACGATCTGGAGGACCTCTCCAACCGGCTGCTGCGCATCGTCTCGGGCCAGCTCGGCACGGCGGCACAGCTCGGCTTGCGACAGGACACCATCCTGATCGCCCGTAATCTGGGACCTGCCGAGCTGCTCGAATATGACCGGCGCCGGCTCAAGGGGCTGGTGCTGGAGGAAGGCTCGCTCACCGCGCATGTCACCATCGTCGCACGGGCGATGGGCGTGCCGGTGCTCGGGCGTGTGAAGAACATCCGTCAACTGGTGAACGAGGGCGACCTGCTGCTGCTCGACGTCAACCAGAACCGGCTCTACATTCGCCCGTCGGCGCCGATGGACGAAGCCTTCGAGGCGGGCCTTGCGCTCAGCCAGAAGCGGAGGGCCGCTTATGCCGCCATGCGCGATCTGCCGGCGGTGACGAAGGATGGCGTGCGCATCGAGCTGATGGTCAACGCCGGCCTGCGCGACGATGTCGCTGCGCTCGATGTTACCGGCGCTGACGGCATCGGCCTGTTCCGTACCGAGTTCCAGTTCCTCGTCTTGGCGACGCTGCCTCAACGCGAACGCCAGCAGCGCCTTTACCGCGACGTGATGGACGCGGCAGGCCAGCGCCCGGTCATCTTCCGCACGGTCGATATCGGTGGCGACAAGGCGCTGCCCTATCTGCGCGAGAGCGATGCCGGCCAGGAGGAGAACCCCGCGATGGGCTGGCGCGCCGTGCGCCTCAGCCTGGAGCGCGACGGCCTCATGAAGGCGCAGGCGCGCGCCCTATTGGAAGCGGGGGCGGGGCGTACGCTGCACGTGATGTTCCCTATGATCTCCGAACCCTGGGAGCTGCACGAGGCCAAGGCGCTGTTCGAGCAACAGCGCGCCTGGCTGACCCGGCACGGCAAGAAGCTGCCCAATGCGGTGCGCTACGGCGCCATGCTGGAAGTGCCGGCGCTCGCCGAAGTGCTCGACCTGCTGCTACCGGAGTTAGATTTCCTTTCCATCGGCACCAACGATCTCACGCAGTTCCTGTTCGCTGCCGACCGCGCCAACCCCAAGCTGGCCGAGCGCTATGACTGGCTGAGCATCGCCATTCTGCGCTTCATCGCGCGGGTGGTGCGGACCTGCGACGAGCACGGCGTGGCGGTGGGCGTGTGCGGCGAGATGGGCGGGCGGACGCTGGAGGCGATGGCGCTCATTGGCCTAGGCGTACCGCGCCTCTCGATCACGCCGGCCTCGGTGGGCGCGGTCAAGGCGATGATCCGCTCGGTTGATCTCGGCGCGCTCAAGGCGATGATGGCGCCACTGCTCCACGGCGGGGCACCCAATCTGCGCGCGCCGCTGGAGGCGTGGGCACGCGAGCAGGGCGTCGAGTTCAACTGACCGAGATTGTCTTGTCACAGGAAGCACGTTGACAGGGCGCGGCCCTGATGGGACAAGCCCAATTCGGGGCGTAAACACAAATAAACGGGCAAAAGAATGTCTGAAAAGCCCATTGAGGCGCAAGAGGATGCGGGCGGCGCGGTGAATAGCGCTTCGGAGAGAATGCGCGCCGCGCGCGAAGCGGCCGGCATGTCGCTGAAAGATGTTGCCGAGACGACGCGAGTTCCGCTCCGCCATCTCGCTTCGCTGGAGGAAGGCGACTTCGCCGCGCTTCCCGGGACTACCTATTGTGCCGGTTTTGCTCGTGCTTATGCTCGCGCCGTGGGCATGGACGAGGCCTCGCTGGTTTCTCAGATCAAGGCCGAGATCGATGAGATGGGCGGCGTGGGCCAAGGCGCCTATGAATTCGAGGAAGCCGTCAACCCCGCGCGCGTTCCGCCGCGCTGGCTCGCCTGGGCAGGCGCCGCGTTGGTGGTGGTGTTGGCCGCCGGCTACGGGCTGTGGCGCACGCAGCTCAATACGCCGCCCACTGACGAACAGATCGCTGTCCAGACCGCGCGCGACGCTATAGAAGCGACGCCCGACGAAACCGCCGGCCCGGCTGCCCCGACGCTCCCGCGGCTCGACGGGCCGGTCGTGATGACGGCGGCGGACGACGTATGGATGCGCATCTACCAGCCCGACGGGACACGCCTCTATGAGGGCACGCTCAAGCGCGGCGAGAGCTACACCGTACCCGATAGCGCGCGCGATCCGATGATCCTGACCGGCCGGCCCGATGTACTGGCTGTCACGGTAGGCGGGCAGGCGGTACCGCCGCTCGGCACGGCAGAGAGGACCATATCGGACGTGCCGGTGAGCGCGACTGCGCTGTTGGAGCGGGCGGGGCAGGGTACCGCCGAGGGAGCGGCGGGGACTGCCCCGATGGGAAGCGTCACCACGCCGAGCACGGCCGCGCCCCGCTCGGCGCCCGCTGTCCGCGCGCCTGCGGCGCCATCCCCGAGGCCGGCGGACAACGCAGCAGCGCCCTGATCGCCCGCGCCGTCGCACAGGTGGGGCCGGAATGCACAGCGCTGGCTTTACCATCGCGCGCGATCCTTTATGGATTGCGGTATCATCAGGACCAGATCGCTCAGGACCAGACCGCCATGCCTCTTTCCCTCCGCCTTCGCTTCACGCCGCGCCTGCTCATGGCCGTCGCTTCGATTGCCCTGCTGAACATCGGTGTGCCGGCGTTGGCGCAGAACACCGTCGAAGGGCGGGTGGACCGGCTGGAGAAGGAAATGCGG
>DASRXY010000280.1:0-6948 GCA_035654035.1 Sphingobium sp.
GACGATATGGGGCTTGTCCGGCGTCTCGGCCGGCAACACGGCGGCATGGAGCCCCCCGCCCCCGCCGATCGACGCTTCCAGCGCCATGATCCGCGCGGCCTGTGCACCCTGGCGCAGCGTCATGCCGGGGCAGGCGATCCAGTGCAGCGTGGTCGCATGCGGCGGCAGTACCAGTAGCGCCTCGCCGTCAATGGGCTCATCGTCGGCCTCGCCAGCAGGGCGCCAGCGCTCGCCGGTGCCGCGCTGGACGATGTGCCCGTCCACCAGCCGGATCCAGTGCGGCGGCGCCTCGGCCTGCGCGGCGGGCATGATGATATAATCGCACCGCATGCTATTCGCCGTCCCCGCTCCATTGCCTGCGCACCACGCGCACCGGCGGAGCGGCGGCATCGTAGAGCACGGTTTCTTCCATCCTGTCCCCCCCCAGATCGGCCGAGAGGTGCAGCTCGAACCAGCGGCTGCGGGGCTGCATCTGCTGCCGCACCGCCTCGGGCGGATCGACCGACGCGAGCGGCCCCTGCGTCCACACGTCCTCCGCGCTGCCATAGCCATTGACCGGCCGGCGCGCCAGCAGTTGCCGCGCCTGATCGAGCCCGATCTTCTCGGGCGCGAGCATGGCCAGCAGCGGCGCCTGCTCGGGCAGCAGCGTGTTGGGATTGATCGGCGAAAGATCGAACACCGGCAGCGCGCACAGCCACGGGCGCAGCCGCTGGTACAGCTCGGGTGTGACGGCGTTCACCATGCGCAGCTCACTGGGGTCCGCCATCAGCGCATTGGCGGCGCGATAGGCGGGCGTGAAGCCCAGATAATAATCGTCCTCCGCGCCGCCCGGCCCCGGCACCGTGTCGCTGTCGATCCAGTCCGCCGCGGAGACCGCCACCTGATCGGCCGTGGCGCGGTCCACGCCGAGCAGGCGCATGAGGCCCGCGAACTGAGCGATGCCGAGCGGCCGGGCGATCAAGCGCGGCGCCGTATCCCCCACCAGCATCGGCGCGCGGTCGACCAGGCTATTGAGATTGAAGCAATTGCCACCATCACGCGCACGGGCAATCACGGTGCCGCCGGGCACGGTCATGACCTGCGGCGTGCCCAGCCAGTCGCCGGCCAGCGTGGTGCGATCGGCCTGACGGGCAAGCAGATCGGCGATGCGGGTGGCGGCGACATGTTCGGCGGCGAGCAGATAGGCCCGGCCTTGATCGGCCGAGACGATGTTGCGCGTCATGCGGCTCGCCAACACCAGCCGATCCAGAGCGACGGCGGCGATGACGGCGAGGATGGCGACCAGCAGCAGCACCGTGAGCAGCGCAGCGCCCGCCTCGCCCAAACGGTGGGTCAGCGGATCGAGAACGCGGGGATCAGGATCAGGCGCCATTGCCGTCCCCTCCCCCGTTCTCGAGCGTCTCCTCGGCAGGCAGGCCGGAGGGGCCGACCAGCAGGCGCAGCGTGAACGGCGGCTCGCCCCGGCGCGTGATCGTCAGTTCCACTGCCGCCGGCATCCTCTCCGGCGTGCTCGGCGCCCAGACCTCCTGCCAGGCACCATCCGGCGCGCGGTACCGCAGCGCCAGCGCCGTCACATCCGCAAACAGGGTCGAGGCTTCGGGCGGCGCGGCGCCATCCACGGCGGGATAGCCCACCCGCTCGATGCGGCCTTCGCGCCACCAATATTCCACCTTCTGGATGGAGGGATGGCGCTGACCGGCGGGGTTGGCCCAACCACCGCGCACGAACTGCATGAGCGGTTCGGCCGACTGCGCGCGCCGGCCGAAGAAGGCGGGCGCGGCGGTGCCGGCCTGCGTGCGGCTGATACGCATGGTGGCCTGGGCGAGGTCGCTCTCCAACACCGCGAGACCGCGCTGCACATCGCCCAGCGCATCGAGATGCGCGGCGACCGTGCGCTGCGTATCGACGCTGCCGCGCAGCAGCAGCACCCCGGCCCCGGCGAGCAGGCTGAAGATCGCGAGAGCGACGAGGAGTTCGATCAAAGTGAAGCCCTGCTGGGCGGAACCCAACATGGAAGCGAAGCCGCGCGAGCCCTTGCGCGAGCGCGCCTCTGCGGAGGCAGGAGCCAAGGGCCCAGCAGCGCGACAACGCCGTGGGCTCCCGCCTGCGCAGGAGCACATGAAGCGCTGGGGGGCGAGGTCGTGCACCTGCACCCAGCTCATCTCTCTCCTTCCCTCACTCACCCGTCGTCACCTTGCCGTCGAGCGTGACGCGCACACGGATGGCGCCCGCATCGCGCACAAGCCGGAAGTCGAGCGGCTGGTCGACACCGCCGACGCCATCAAAGGTGGCGCGGAGCTGGCTCACGCCCTCGAAGCGGGCCGTCGTCGCGGTGGACCAGTCGCGCGCGGCGAGCGGTCCTTCGGTCACGGCCTGCCATTCGCCTTGCTCCCGCCGCTCGAAACCATAGCCGGTCTGCGCCACCCAGAGCGCCATCGGCCGCCCGGTGACGATGGCCGCATCGCGCGCGGCACGCACGCGGCCGGCGAAGCGGTCCGCATCGTCAGTGAGGCGGCCGCGCGGATCGGCCATGGTGAGCACGACGACCGAGGACAGCAGTCCGACGATCGTGATGACCACCAGCAGTTCGATCAGCGAGAAGCCCTGTTGGGCGGATCGCCGCAGGCGTTCGAAGCCCCGCGAGCCCATGGGTAAGCGCGCCCCTGCGCAGGTACGGGCCGCGGGCGTCGCCGCACGACCGTCGCAATCTGAGGTCCACGCGACCCGAGCGCGTCCGCCGCATCCGTCCACGCGCTCCCCTCTCCACCAGCCGGAGCCAAGGCTGCCCCACCCCTTCATTGCGCCGGCCGCACGAAGCTGAGAATTGCCGGCGACTGGCCGGGGCCGCCCTCCACGCGGATGGTGATCGCCAGCAGCCGCCCGTCGTCGAGCGGTACGGCGCCCTGACGCCAGCTCCAGCTCCGGCCGTAATTCTCCTCGGTGCCGGTGGTGCTGCCGAGCGTGGGCGCCGCCGGGTCGGTCAAGCGTTCGACCATGAGATTATGCGCGACCACCTGCGCCATGGTGCGCGCCCGCAGATCGAACGCACTGCGCGCGGAAACGGCCTGGAGCCGCACCAGCGCAATGCCCGCGAGGCTGAAGATCGCGAGCGCGACGAGCATTTCGAGCAGCGTGAAGCCCTGTTGGGCGGATCGCCCCGACGACGAGACGCCGCGCAACCCGCAAGCCGAGCGCGCCCATGCGAAGGCAGGGCCCCAGGACGACGGAGCGCGACCGCACCCTAGGCCCCTGCCTTCGCAGGAGCACATGACTCGCAGTCCCGGAACGCGACGTCCTGCAATCATGCCATCCACCGCCCACCCCGACCGCCCGTAGCGCCCCCGCTCCGGCCGAAGCCCTCCGCGGTGCGCCGCTCAGCGATCGCTCGAATAGATGTCGGCATTGTCGTTTTCGCCGCCGGTCTGGCCGTCTGCGCCGAGCGAATAGACGTCGAACGCCCCGCTGCGACCGGGGGCCTGATAGAGATAGGGATGACCCCAGGGATCCTCCGGCAGCTTGCGGATATAACCGCCCTGACGGTAGCGCTCCGGCTGGGCGAGGCCCGGCGGCGGCGCGAGCAGCGCCTGAAGACCATCGCTGGTGCTTGGGTAAGTGAGATTGTCCAGCCGATACTGCTCCAGCGCATCCTCCAGCGTGGCGATGTCCGCCTTCGCCTTCTCGACGCGCGCCTGATTGCCGGCGGGGATGACGTTGATGGCAACGATGGTGGCGAGCAGGCCGATGATGACGATAACCACCAGCAGTTCGATCAGCGAGAAGCCCTGCTGGCCGGATTGTCGCACGGACGCGATGCCGCGCGAGCCCTTGGACGAGCGCCCTGCCAAGGCAGGAGCCGAGCGCAAAGTCGCGCGACGATGCTCTGGGCTCCTGCCTTCGCAAGAGCACATGCTCCCACATGCACAATCGACAATTGGATTTTCATGGGCAGCAAAGGTCATGGCTCAGGCTCCGGTGAGGCTCTGCAACTGCATGATGGGCAGCAGGATGGAGAGGATGATGGCCGCGACGACGGCGCCCATCAGGATGATGATGGCGGGTTCGAGCAATGAGAGTGCGGCGGCGCTGAAGGCGTCGAATTCTCGTTCCAGATAGTCCGCGGCACGCTCCAGCATCATGTCGAGCTGGCCGGCGCTCTCGCCGCTCGCCGCGAGATAGACGAGCAGCGGCGGGAAGACGCCGGCACGCCGCATCGCCGCCGAGAGAGAACCGCCGCCACGCACGGATTCGACGATGTCCTGCGTGGCGGCACGCAGCACGCGATTGTGGATGGTGGGCACGGTGAGCGCCAACCCCTCCATCACCGGCAGGCGGCTCTGCACCATGGTCGAGAGCGTGCGGGCCATGCGCGCGGCATGCAGATCGCGCAGCAGGCGGCCGATGAAGGGTAGGCGCAACAGCGCGCCATCGACGCTGTAGCGCACCGATTCCACCTGGAGCGCGCGCCAGGCGCCAACGCCAGCGAGCGCCAGCAGGATCGCCAGCGCCCACCACCAGTGCGCCAGGAAAGAGGAAATCCCCATGACGATGCGCGTCAGCAGCGGCAGTTTCTGCCCCAGCGTGTCGAACTGCTCCACCACCAGCGGCACCACGAAGATCATGAGCGCTATCACCACGATCACCGCAAAGGTGGCAATGGCGGCGGGATAGGCCAGTGCCGCCAGCAGCTTGGCGCGCATCGCTGCCTGCCGCTCAAGCAGGTTGGAGAGCCGCTCGGTGAGCGCAGGCAGGCTGCCGGAGCGCTCGCCCGCGGAGATCATGGCGCGATAGAGGGCGGGGAAGCTGCGCGGCTCGCTCGCCATTGCCTCGGCAAGACTGCGGCCTTCCACGATGCCGGTATGAACCCGGTCGGCAATGGCGCGAACATGCGCTTTTTCGCTCTGCCGCACGATGGTGCGCAGCGCCTCTTCCAGCGGAGAGACCTGCGCCAGGGTGGAGAGCTGGCGCGTGAGCAGCGCCAGTTCCTTGCCAGAAAGGCGATTGCGCCGGAAGTCGAGCAGGGATGCGGCGCGCGTGCGGGACTCATCCGGCGCGGCGGCACTGCCCCGTCCCTCGCCCAGCCGCACCACGAACAGCTTTCTGGCGGTAAGCGCGGCGCGCGCATCGGTGGCCGTGTCCGCGCGCACCTGCCCCCGACGCTCGCGACCGGCGCCGTCGATCACCACATAATCGAAATCAGGCATCGATTGCTTCGGCTTCCCGCCGCGAAATGCGGATCGCCTCCTCCGCGCTCGTCTCGCCGGCCCGGACCAGCGCGCGGGCGGAGGCCCCGAGGCTGGGCGCGTTGAGGAAGGCGTGGCGAGCGATCAGCGCCTCGTCGCCGCCTTCGTTGATCATCCGGCGCAGCGTCTCATCGATGCGGACGGCCTCGAACACGCCGATGCGGCCCTTGTAGCCGCTCTGATTGCAGTCATCGCACCCCTTGGCGCGATAAAGGGGCGTCCCCTCCTCAAAGTCGAGCAGCGCCGCCACGGCCGTTTCGGCCGGCACGCGCTCGCGGCAGGTCGGGCAGAGGCGCCGCACCAGTCGCTGGGCAATGACCGCGCGCAGCGTGGAGGCGAGCAGGAACGGCTCCACCTTCATGTCACGCATGCGGGTGATGGCGCCCACGGCATCGTTGGTGTGCACGGTGGAGAGCACGAGATGGCCCGTGAGGCTGGCCTGCACAGCGATCTCGGCCGTCTCACGGTCGCGGATTTCGCCCACCATCACCACGTCCGGATCCTGGCGCAGGATAGCCCGCAGGCCGGCAGCGAAGGTGAGGCCCACCTTGGCGTTGACCTGGGTCTGCCCCACGCCTTCGATGGCATATTCGACGGGATCTTCCACCGTGAGGATATTGCGGCTGCCATCGTTCAGCTCGCGCAGGCCCGCATAAAGCGTGGTCGTCTTGCCGCTGCCAGTGGGGCCAGTGACGAGAATGATCCCGTTTGGTTCATTAAGCGCAGAACGGAACACCGAATCGGCAAATCCGGTCATGCCGAGTACATCAAGCGAGAGGCCGGCATTCTCCTTGTCGAGGATGCGCAGCACGACGCGCTCGCCCGCGCGGCTCGGCAGGGTGGAGACGCGCACGTCGAGCAGCTTGCCGCCCAGCGTCAGGCCGATGCGCCCATCCTGCGGCACGCGTCGCTCGGCAATATCGAGCCGCGCCATCACCTTGATGCGGCTCACCACCACGGGCGCGACATGCGGCGGCATGCGCAGCGTCTCGGTGAGCACGCCGTCCATGCGCATGCGCACGACCAGGCCGGTCTCATAAGGCTCGATATGAATGTCCGAGACGCCCTGTCGCGCGGCCTCGGCAATGATGCCGTTGATGAGACGGATGGCGGGCGCATCGTCGCCGCTGTCGAGCAAGTCCTCGGCGGTGGGCATGTCACCCGCGATCAGATCGAGATCGTCGCCGCCCATGGCGAGCGAACCGGCCATGGCCGCAACCGCACCATCATGGGCGTAATGATCCGAGAGCAGCGTCTCGAACGCTTTCTGGTCGACCAGCGCCACATCGAAGCTGCGTGCCAGATGGCGTCGCACCTCGACCAGCACGCGCGGATCGCCGCCTTCGCGCAGCGCCACCTTGAGCCGCGCGCCGTCGACATCCTCCTGGCCGGACACGATGACGACGCCATGCTTGCGCGCGAACGCATAGGGAATGTCGATGGGCAGCAAGCCATGTGGCCGCGTCTCGGCCACGCTGGCGGCGTCGGTCTCCCCATTCATGGCGGCGCGCGCGCGGGCAACGGCCTCGCCGAGCGCGCCATCCCCCCCATCGGCACGTACCGGCGTGGGCAGCGGACGGCCCTCGCCTGCTTCGCCGTCCACGGGATGGGGGCCGGGGGCGTTCATGGCTGGACTCCGTCCTCCTGCGGCACGGGCCGGATCACGCTGCTGGACCTGTGCTGCGTGCCGGCATCGACACTGCCGTCG
>DASRXY010000281.1:0-7046 GCA_035654035.1 Sphingobium sp.
TCCACGTCCACGCCGGCAGTCGGCTCATCGAGGAAGAGCAGCCGAGGTTCGTGACTGAGCGCCTTCGCGATCATCACGCGCCGCTTCATGCCGCCGGAAAGCTCCGCAAGCTTGGCGTTGCGCTTGTCCCACAGCGAAAGATCGCGGAGGATGCGCTCAATCAGCGCATCGTCGCGCGGTTTGCCGAACAGGCCGCGACTGAAGCGCACAGTATCGATCACACGCTCGAACATATCGGTTGCGAGTTCCTGCGGGACGAGACCAATGGCAGTACGTGTCTCGCGGTAGGCGCTCACGATGTCGTGGCCGGCCACCGTCACACTGCCTCCGCTCGCCCGGGCCAGGCCGCAGATGATAGAAATGAGCGTGGTCTTGCCCGCCCCATTGGGGCCGAGCAGTGCGAAAATCTCGCCCTCCTCCACGTCCAGGTCGATGCTGCCGAGTGCCTGATGGCCACTGGCGTAGCGCTTGGACAAGGATCGCACGGAGAGGATGGCTGCCATCGGAAAAGCTCGCTACCGGAACGCCGGCCGATTGCAAGAGGCCATGCGGCTGGCCCCCTCTGTTCCAGGCGCGCGCGATCATGCTAGGGAGCAACGATGGCTTTCTTTCCTTCGTCGACATCCCCCGGCGCCTTCACATGAGCCGCTTCGCGCTCGATATCGAACGGTCGCTGAGCGGCCGCCCTTGGCGCTGGCGGGGCGCCGAGCCGGCCGGTGCAGGCGGCGATCTGGTCGACGATCTGCTGCGCGCGCGTGGCTGCCTGCCCCAGCATATCGAGCGCGAGCGCGTGCCCACGATCCGCGCCTTCATGCCCGACCCTTCGCTCTTCCGCGACATGGATCGCGCCGCCGAGCGGTTGGCGGCCGCCGTCATGGACGGCGAATCGGTCACGATCTTCGGCGATTACGACGTGGACGGCGCCACCAGCGCGGCTCTGCTGCTGCGCCTGCTGCGCGCGCTGGGGCTGGAGGCCGGCGTCTATATCCCCGATCGGCTGATGGAAGGCTATGGTCCTTCCGGTGAGGCGCTCGTCGCCCTTGCCCAGCAAGGCTCCAGCCTCGTCGTCACCGTCGATTGCGGCGCGCAGGCTTTCGCCGCACTGGAAGCCGCGCGGGCGGTCGGACTCGACGTAATCGTGGTCGATCATCACAAATGCGCGACGGCTCTCCCCCCGGCCCACGCGCTGGTCAATCCCAACCGGCTGGATGAGTGCGACGAAGCCGCCGCCCATGGCCACCTCGCCGCCGTGGGCGTTGCCTTCCTGCTGGGCGCCGCGCTTATTCGAGTCCTGCGCGGGCGCGGCTGGTTCGCCACACGGGCCGAACCGCGTCTCATGGACCTGCTCGATCTGGTCGCGCTCGGCACCGTGGCGGACGTGGCGCCGATCCGGGGCCTCAACCGCGCCTTCGTGGCGCAGGGCCTCAAGGCGATGGCCCGGCGCGGCAACATCGGCATCACTGCGCTGCTCGCCGCAAGCCGGCTGGAGCGCGCACCGCAATGCGCCGATCTCGGCTTTGCGCTCGGCCCGCGCATCAATGCCGGCGGGCGTGTTGGCAAATCGGATCTGGGCGTGCGCCTGCTCACCACCACCGATCCCGATGAGGCCGCCCTGCTCGCCGCCGAACTGGATCGCCTCAACGCCGACCGCCGCGCGATCGAGGCGAACGTGCAGGAGCAGGCACAGGCCATGCTGGAGGCGTTGGGCGAGCGCGCCGTCGCCGTGGTGGCCGGCGAGGGTTGGCATCCCGGTGTCATTGGCATCGTTGCGGGACGGCTCAAGGAAAAAAGCGGCCGGCCGGCCATCGTCATCGCTCTGGACGAAACCGGGATCGGCAAGGGCTCGGGTCGCTCGATCGGCGGCGTCGATCTCGGCGCGGCCGTGCTCGCGGCCAAGGATGAAGGCCTGCTCCTGGCCGGTGGCGGCCATGCCATGGCGGCAGGGCTCACCGTGGCGGCCGCCGAGTTGCCGCGTCTTGCCGATTTCCTGGAGGCCCGCCTTGCCGCCGATGTGAGCCGCGCTGCCGCCGCGCGCGCGCTGCTCGTGGATCTCATGGTCGCCCCCGGTGGACTGACGCCCGATCTTGTCGGCCAGATGGATGGCGCCGGCCCGTTCGGCAACGGCTGGCCGGCGCCGCGCGTGGCGCTGGGGCCGGTCCGCATCGTCAAGGCGGACATCGTCGGCACCGATCATGTTCGCGCTATTGTGAGCGGCCAGGATGGCCGTTCCCTCAAGGCCATGGCGTTTCGCCAAGCCGAGAGCCCGCTCGGCCAGACGCTGCTCCACGGCGACCGCAGCCGCCGCTGGTGGCTCGCCGGCCGTGCCCGCATCGACGACTGGGGTCCCCGCCCCGCTGCCGAACTACATGTGGAGGACATGGCCGAGGCGTAGCGGGCACGCGGAGAAACCCCACCGGGCGCCAAAAGCCTCCCTTGCTCCGGACCGAATGGTCCGCCACGCACCGGCGCCAGCATGTCCGCAGCGTCAAACCATGACAAATGCCACCCAAGCCTCTGGGCACTTGACCCTGCTCGAACACCCCCCTAAAGGGGCGCCTCATCTTTGCAGGGCACCCGCCCCGCCCGGATGGCCCCTTCGTCTAGCGGTCTAGGACGCGGCCCTTTCACGGCTGAAACACGGGTTCGAGTCCCGTAGGGGTCACCATCTTTGAAAGTGCTTTATCTTGAAGCGCCTGGCGAGATGAGCGGCTTAACGTCTCCCCAGCAGAGATGGGACCAAGACGACGGGCGGACTTCCTCGGCCCCGATATTTTCTCACAATTTTCCCGGCTAGCGTCGATCCGGCCAGCCGCGATAAGTGAGCGGCCGGCAGCGATCCGGCCTATGCGACCACCGTTCTCCTGCTTCCAACGGCATCCCGCTTGAGCCTGTCGATCATGCCCCGGGTTTGATCTCGTCCCGCGCTCTTTGCTTCGTAGAGCAGCGTGTCGGCCCGTTCATAGGGTTCAGCGAACCCTTCGTCATCCATGACACGCGTCATACCCATGCTTGCGGTCACGGGTCGGCCAAGACCAGGAACGATATTGGCAACCGTTGCCGGGATCACCTGCCGGCAAAGCTCCGCCTGGATCTCAGCATCGTCGCCCCTCAGGAGCAGCATGAATTCTTCGCCGCCGAGGCGGTATGCGCGAACGTTCGGCCCCACCTGGAACGCGCCAGCTGCAGCCTTGAGCACCGCATCGCCAACCGTATGCCCGTTGGCGTCATTCACGCCCTTGAAATGATCGAGGTCGATGAGCGCCAGCGTCGTGAAGCCTTCGGCCCGAAGCTGGTCGGACTCCCGCTCGATTGCGCGCCGATTGAGCAGGCCTGTCAGCACGTCCGTTTCGGATAAGCGTTCGAGCAGATCGGCCTCGGTGCGGGCGCGGTCTCGCTCGCGTTTGATGGCCACGAAGCGGTCGGCCATGCCAAGCGTGGTGAAGAGGACCTCGCATATGCAGCCGATATAGAACAGAAGCATGGCGTCGGTGCTGGGCACCCAGGGGAAGATGCCCGTCAGGAACCGAATAATTCCGACCAGGACGACCGGCGCATAGCCGACTGCCTGGAATTGCGCGGCCCGACTCCCACGGCGCAGCGCATCGATCAGGGACAGGATGAAAATGGCAAGGACCGGTCCGAACGCCGCAGTATATACCGTCGATTGAATGGGGCGCGCCACGAATGGGAATGCAGCATGAAACGCGCTCAGACCGATCGCCCACAAGGCGCAAAAGGGCAGCAGCCGGCGCAGAAGCGGATGCATCAATCCCGCCTCGATGAAGTGGTAGGTGAACATCGTCCCGGACGCGACGGTTATTCCGAAGATCAGTGTCGTCATCCAGCTCAGCGTCATTGCCGGCGGATCGAACAGCATGACCGACAGGCCGGATGAAACCAGGATCGTCATAAGAAACGACAGCGTGAGAGCGGAATGCCAAAGCACGAAAGGCTCGCGCAGCACACGGTAGAACGCCGCATTGAAGATCAAAGGCATGACGAGCATGCCCGCAAGCCCCGCCAAAAGCAGCAGGACCCGCATGTCGCTGACATCGGGCGCTGCATCGGTAGGGGCCAGATAGGCGCGCTCGAGTGTCATCTGATGGCTTGGCCGATCAAACGCAGCCACGATCTGCCGGGTGTCGCGCGTTACCTCCGGCAAGGAGGCCTTGAAATAGCCGCCCGCCATGGAACTTGGGAGTGCACCGGCCGAGAGGGAAGTTTGCCGGACTGCGCCGTCCTGATCGATGGCAAGCAGATGGAGCGCCTCGAATGCGCTCCGCCTCGAGAGGAGATATCGGGGAAGCAGCCCGTTGGGATCGATTTCAAAGCGAAGCAGTAGGCGCTCCGCCTCGAGGGAAGGCGTTCGATCGCCGCACGACCATCGCACGGCATCGTGCGCGAGGGCGGCCAAATCTTCCGACAGGTTGCTCGATGCCCAGCAAGCAGTGCGGCTCGCCCGAGAATCTGCCGCTTCGGCGGGTCCGGCATCGATATGCATCAGCAGGCTCAAAGCCAGGGATGCCGCCAGAAACCATCGTCGAAAACCGCCCGCAACCATGACCGCTCGTTCCGATAAAACACTTTGGATCCCGTTAAGGCGCGCGCGTACATCATGCGCCCGCTCAGGATCCTGAACGAACGCCTGTTGATATCGCGGCTAAGCCGCGAGAGCGATCTGATGGTGATGGATTCAGGAACGCGGCCGGACCGCGGATAGCCGTCGCGATTCGATCCGCCGCATGCCCCCGCTGGCACGCCGATCGCCGCCTCATGCTTGAGGCGGATTTCCGTCGCTTTCTAGAATAAAATGGTCGGGGAAAGAGGATTCGAACCTCCGGCCCCTGCCTCCCGAAGACAGTGCTCTACCAGGCTGAGCTATTCCCCGACCGGGCCGGTGCATCGCTGCGCCGGCAAGACAGGCGCTGCCCTATAGTGGGCACATATGGTGCTGGCAAGCGGCAGATGGCGAATATCTTTCATCGCGCCGTCGGAATAGCGAAATGATGCCGGTCCGCTGGCGAGGGAAGCCATCGCTCAGCTCAGGGAGTTCCCAGGGGTGGGGCATTCTCGTCCTCTTCGAGCGAGGTGAGAATGGGGCAATCCGGGCCGCCGTCGCCGGGGCAACGTGTTGCAAGGTCGAGGAGCGAACGGCGCATCGCTTCGAGTGCCTCTGCCTTGCGGCCCAGCGCTTCCGCGCGGGCGAGCGCCAGCGCCTTTACATCCGCGCTGGCCCGACCCCGATCGGACCAGAGAGAAAGCAGTTCGCCAATCTCGGCGATGGGAAAGCCCAGGTCACGCGCCTTGGCGATGAAGCGCAGGCGGTGCACGTCCGCCTCGCTATAGTCGCGATAGCCGCCCTCGCGCCGGGCGGGACGCGGGATCAGGCCGATCTTCTCATAATGCCGGATCATCCGCTGCGAGACGCCGCTGGCCTGCGAGGCGGCACCGATATTCACAGAGTCACCCGATTGAGGCGCAGCGCATTACTCACCACGCTCACCGAGGAGAGCGCCATGGCGGCAGCGGCGATGACCGGCGAAAGCAGGATGCCGAAAACCGGATAGAGCAGGCCCGCCGCAATGGGCACGCCGGCGGCATTGTAGATGAAGGCGAAGAACAGGTTCTGGCGGATATTGGCCATGGTCGCCTCGCTCAGCCGGCGCGCGCGCACAATGCCGGTGAGATCGCCCTTGAGCAGCGTGACACCGGCGCTCTCGATGGCGACATCCGCGCCCGGTCCCATCGCGATGCCGACGTCCGCCGCTGCCAGGGCCGGCGCGTCGTTCACGCCATCGCCGGCCATGGCGACCACCCTGCCCTCGCGGCGCAGCCGCTCGATGACAGCGCTCTTCTCCTCGGGCAGAACTTCGGCCTCCACCTGGTCGATGCCCAGCCTGTCTGCCACGGCTTGCGCCGTTGCGCGGTTGTCGCCGGTCAGCATGACGATGGAGATGCCGTCCGCCTTCAGGGCGTCCAGCGCCTCGGCCGTGGTCGCCTTGACCGCGTCGGCAATAGCGAGGACGCCCGCCGTCACGCCATCGATGCCGATGAGCACCCCGGTCGCGCCGTCGCGGCCCAGCGCATCCGCCTGCGTGGCCATTGCGCCTGGTGCGATGCCCTGCTCATCCAGGAAGCGTGCATTGCCCAGCACAACCTTGCGACCTTCCACTGTACCGAGCGCGCCCTTGCCGACGGGCGAATCGAACGCCGTCACGGCAGGGATGGCGATTCCCCGCTCCTGCGCTGCCGCGACGATGGCGACGGCCAGCGGATGCTCGGAAACGCGTTCCACACCGGCGGCGAGACGCAGGAGATCGTCCGCCACCCAGCCCTCGGCCGGCACGATGCGTGTCACCGAGGGGCGACCTTCGGTCAGCGTCCCGGTCTTGTCGAGCACCAGCGTATCGACCTTCTCCAGCCGTTCGAGCGCCTCGGCATTGCGAATGAGAACGCCCAGCCCCGCGCCCCGGCCGACGCCCACCATGATCGACATGGGAGTGGCAAGACCAAGCGCGCAGGGGCAAGCGATGATGAGCACCGCCACCGCCGCGACGAGGCCGTGCGCAAAGCGAGGCTCGGGGCCCCAGATGCTCCAGATGGCGAACGCCGCCACCGCCACCAGCAAAACGGCCGGCACGAACCAGCCTGCCACCCGGTCCACGAGCCGCTGGATCGGCGCGCGCGAGCGCTGGGCGTCGGCGACCATCTGGACGATGCGCGCGAGCATCGTGTCGTGGCCCACGCGCTCGGCCTCGATGACGAGCGCGCCGCTCTGATTGATGGTGCCGGCGATGACATGCGCGCCGGCCCCACGCGTGACAGGCATGGACTCGCCGGTCACCATGGACTCATCGAGCGCTGAGCGCCCTTCCAGCACGACCGCATCGACAGGCACTTTCTCGCCGGGCCGCACACGCAGGCGATCACCCACAGCGACGAGATCCAGCGCAATATCCTCCTCGCTGCCGTCGGTGGCGATGCGGCGCGCGGTCTTGGGTGCGAGGTTCAGCAGCGCCTTGATCGCGCCGGACGTGCGCTCACGG
>DASRXY010000282.1:0-8095 GCA_035654035.1 Sphingobium sp.
CGACCGCCCGTGCGCTGCGCGCCGGCTTGCCCAACCGCCAATGGAGAACGGAACTATGAGCGAACCCAACATCGCCGCCGATCAGCTGCGCCTGCTGATCGAGCGCATCGAGCGGCTTGAGGAGGAAAAGAAGGGCGGCGCTGACGATATTCGGGATGTCTACGCCGAGGCCAAGGCCACCGGCTACGACGTCAAGACGATGCGCGCCGTCATCCGCCTGCGCAAGATGGAGAGCCACGACCGCCAGGAAGCCGAGGCGCTGCTTGCAACCTATATGGCCGCGCTCGGCATGGAAGACATGTTCGCTGGCCACGACGGCCGCCGCGCCGAAAAGGCCGGGGAGAGCGCCAATGGCTGAGCGCCTCCTCACGATCGATCAGGTTCGCGAGCGCGTGCCTAAGTCGATGCGCACGATCTACCGCTGGATGAGCCAGGGCACGTTCCCCCGCAACATCCAGATCGGGCCCAACAGCGTCGTATGGCGCGAATCGGACATCGACAAGTGGCTTGCCGAGCGGATGGCGACCGCCGCCTAGGCGGGGTCATCCACGGGGTCATCGACAAATCCATCAGTTCGAGAAAAGCTATGTTTTACGCCGATAACGGAAATCAGTTCGAATTCAGCCCCTTCCACCATTCCCCTACAGACTGGACTTTTAATGCCTCTTTCGGGGCATCGGTTCATCGCGTGGTTAACGCCTTGCTAACCAAGTCCTGCGATTCCCGCTGACACAGCACAAAATAAGGGATCGCAACATGAACACCGGATCGACTCCGTCTCCATCCCGCGCGTCCTGGGTCGTGGGCCCCATGGGTCAGGCCCTCTCGCTCAAAGATCTGCCTTCGCCGAACAGCCCCTGGACACCGCGCCGCAAGGCTGAGGTCGTCGCAGCCGTCACCGGCGGCCTGCTCACGGTTGACGAGGCGCTCGAGCGCTACAATCTGTCGGTCGAGGAATTCGCCGGCTGGCAACGCGCGGTCGACCGGCATGGCGTGCCGGGCTTGCGTCAGACTCGCATCCAGCACTACCGCCATCTCCAGGAGCGTTCCCAGCGCTTCGGCTGGGCGGCCTGAGCCGCGCTCCGTCTGAGTCCCCATTCGGGAAAGCGGCACGGCCCGCGCGCCCAACACGATGGCCTGACACATCATGGGCGGCCGGAGGGTGCGCGGGCCAGTGCGAGCCCGCTTCAGCCCTGCCGACCTCGTCCGCTAATCCTTCACTAGGGCGCGCAGCGTCTCGATTCGGTCCGCCTCATGAGCCGGTTTGTCGGCACGGATGCGGTGGATGCGCGGGAAGCGCATGGCGAGACCGGACTTGTGGCGCTTGCTTTCATGCACCGAATCGAAGGCAATCTCGAAGACGAGGCTCTTGTCCGTCTCGCGCACCGGGCCGAAGCGATTGACGGTGTGGCGGCGCACATGGCTGTCCAGCCATTTGAGTTCTTCGTCGGTGAAACCGAAATAGGCCTTGCCGACGGGCAGCAGCTCCGCGCCCTGGTCCGGATCGCCATCCCAGCAGCCGAAGGTGAAATCGGAATAGAAGGAAGAGCGCTTGCCGCTGCCGCGTTGCGCATACATGAGCACGCAGTCCACGAGTAGCGGATCGCGCTTCCACTTGTACCACAAGCCAGTCCGGCGGCCCGGCACATAGGGGCTATCGCGCCGCTTGAGCATAACGCCTTCGATGGCATCGTCGCGGGCGCGCTCTCGGATTGCCGCCAGTTCGTCGAGGCTGGCGGCGGGGATGATCTGCGAGAGATCGAAGCGCACCGGATCGAGCCGGGGTACAAACGCTTCCAGCACCGCGCGGCGCTGCTCCCAGCTTAACGGGCGCAGATCCTCCTCTTCCAGGAGGAGCAGGTCATAGAGCCGCACGAAAGCGGGATAATCCGCGAGCATGGCTTTTGAGACCGTCTTGCGGCCGAGGCGCTGCTGAAGCGCGTTGAAGCTCGCTGCCCCCCCTTGCGCATCGTCCCGCTGGCCGCCCTGATGGCTGCCGCGCACCAGCAGTTCGCCATCCAGCACGGCGGGGATGTCCATGGCCGCCACGATTTCCGGGAACGTGCCGGAGATGTCGTCACCCGAGCGCGAATAGAGCCGCGTCTCGCCGCCGGCGTGGACGATCTGCACGCGGATGCCGTCCCATTTCCACTCGGCGGCATAGTCCGCCATGTCGACCTGCGTCTCCTCCAGCGGATGGGCGAGCATGAACGGGCGGAAGAGCGGCAGGTCCTGCGCATGAGGCGGCTCCGCGCCATTGGCGGCCCAGTCGAACAACGCGCGATAAGGCGGGGTTTGCCCGTGCCAATATTCCTCCACATCGTCGATGCTCACTGCGAAGGCCCGCGCGAAGGCCAGCTTGGCGAGCCGGGCGGAAATACCGATGCGCATGGCCCCTGTGGCGAGCTTGAGCAGCGCAAAGCGGCCCGGCGCGTCGAGCCGGTTGAGCAGGGCCGCGAGGTTACTCAGGACACTGAGGCGAGTCATGCGCAGTAGCGCATCCACTGCCTCGCTCACCGAGGGCGGATCCTTAGCCGCAGTGCTGTCCGGCCAGAGCAGGCTCGCCGTCTCGGCGGTATCGCCCACATAATCGCGCGAGAGCTGAAAAAGCACGGGGTCCACCCGCTCCATCAGCAAATTGCGCACCGTCGATCCCTTGACGGCGGGAAAGTCCAACCCATCGGTCAGCGCCGCCAAGGCCCAGCCGCGGTCCGGATCCGGCGTTTCGCGCAGATAGGTGGCGATCAGCGCGAGCTTGCCGTTGCGACTGCGCGTATAGGTGAGCGCATCGACGAGGGCGGCGAAGCGCTCCATGCTAGCGTGACCCTCCAGCCCGCGGATGGGGGTCAGGGGAGGCTGCGAGACGCCGCATCAGTCGTCCTCATCCTCATAACCCACCAGCGCCAGCGCCCGCGCGCGCCGCTGGTGCAAGGCGCACCAGCGTAGCAGCGCATCCTCGCGACCATGCGTGATCCATGTCTCCGCCGGGTTCACTTCCGCGATCGTGGCCGTCAGCTCATCCCAATCGGCATGATCGGAGATAATGAGCGGCAGCTCCACATTGCGCTGCCGGGCGCGCTGGCGCACGCGCATCCAGCCCGATGCCATGGCCGTGACCGGATCAGGCAGGCGGCGGCTCCAGCGGTCGTTGAGCGCGCCGGGCGGACACAACACGATCTGCCCGGCAAGGTCCGCCTTGCCGGCTGCGTCCGCCACCAGCCGTAGGGGACCCAGCGCCACGCCCAACTCTTCATAGAGACGGCACATGCGCTCCAGCGCCCCATGCAGCCAGAGGGTCTCCCCATAGCCCGCGAGGCGCAATTCCGCGATCAGCCGCTGCGCCTTGCCGAGCGCATAGGCGCCGACCAGCACACAGCGCTCGGGATTGGCCGCGCGCGCCGCCAGCAGCTTGGCGATCTCACCAGCCACCGGCGGGTGACGGAAGACAGGAAGGGCGAAGGTCGCCTCGGTGACAAAGATGTCACAGGGTGTCGGCACGAAGGGCGGGCAGGTGGGATCGCTGCGGCGCTTGTAGTCGCCCGTCACGATCACGCGCTCGCCGGCATGTTCCAGCAGGATCTGGGCGGAGCCCAGCACATGGCCGGCGGGCAGGAAGGTCGCATCGACTCCGCCGGGCAACCGCAGCGTCTCGCCATAGGCCGCCGGGACCACCCCCGCGCGCGTCTCGTAACGCAGCGCCATGATAGCCAGCGTCTCGGGCGTGGCGATGGTGCGGCCGTGGCCGCCGCGCGCATGGTCGGCATGGCCGTGGGTGACGAGTGCCTGCGGCACCGGCAGCGCCGGATCGATCCAGACATCGGCGGGGACGATGCGGATGCCTTGTGGCTCGGCGCTGATCCAGGAGAAGGGCGGCGTCATCGGCGCAAACAAGGCGGCCGGATCGGTCGGCTCAGGACATCAAGGCGCCAGACGGTCAGCAGGCACTCAGGGCGAGAAAGTGGGGCGTAATCGGCGTTCGGCTCGGCGTCAGCAACTCGCGGCCGGGATGACGCCGCGCGCCCGGTCAATGCCGCGCCGGCTGCTCCTGCGCGCCGCGAGCGATGCGGGCCTCCAGTTCGGCGATATAGCCTTGCACGATGGACTGGTCGGCCGGATCGGCCAGCGCGTCGCCAATACGGCGGGCACGGTCGATCTCGCCAGTCAGGTCGGCTGGAGAATCCGGAAGGAGAATGGCAGGTTGGAGCATTGCGAGGCGAACATTCTCTCGCGAAAAAGGTTCCCGCCACTGCGTTGCGATGGACTGCGCCGCCAAATCGATAAACGGCGGCGCTGCCCTGATTGCCTCTCGCTCAGGGATAGCGCGAGAAATCGACTTCCTGGCTGGTGATGAACTCGATGAGCGCGGGCTGGCCCGCCTGCGTCGCCGCAATGGCCCGGCGGATCGCCGGCACGATGTCCGCTACCGCGCTCACGCGCTCGCCATGGCCGCCCAAGGCTCGCGCGAATGCCGCATAGTCGCCGCTGATGTCGGTGGAGCGGAATTTCTCCGTGGCAGTCGGCATCACGTTCAGCTCCATCGCCATAGAGGCATTGTTGAGCAGGATAGAGAGAATGGGCAACCGCTCGCGCACGGCGGTCTCGAAATCCATGCCAGTGAAGCCGATGGCCGCATCGCCCCACACGTTGATGCAGAGCTTGTCCGGGCAGGCGAGCTTGGCGCCCAGCGCAAGGCCCAGCCCGTAGCCGAGTTGCGTGGTCTTGCCCCAGCCCAGGAACGTATGGGGTGCGGTGGTGCGCCAGAAGGGACTAAGCTGGTCGCGCGGGCTACCGGCATCATGAGTGATGATGGTGTTGGCGACATCGACCGTGTGCTGGAGATCCCAAAGTACGCGATAGGGGGTGATCGGCGTCTGGTTGCTGGTGAGTTTGGGCATCCATGCCGCCAGCCAGTCCTGATGCACTTTGGCGATCTCCGCCGTCACCGCACTTGCGTCGCGCGGGGTGCCGCCCAGGATTGTCCGACACGCTTCGATCAGCGCGCGCAGTGTCAGCGCCGCGTCGCCGATCAGCGCCACCTCGGTCTCCACCGCGCGGTTGATCTCCACCGGGTCGAGCGTGGCGTGGATCACGCGCTTGCCCGTAGGCATGCGGACACCGAAGGCCGTGCTGGTGAAGCTGCAGCCCACGCCTAGAATCACGTCGGCATCGTCGAGGAAATGGCGCACCGCCAGCGGCATGGCCGCGCCGCCCGAGCCGAGCGAGAGCGGATGCGTCTCGTCGAAGCTGCTCTTGCCGGGCAGGCTGGTGCAGACGGGAATGGCGAGCAACTCGGCCAGCTCCCTGAGCTCGGCATAGGCGTTGGACCAGTGAATGCCCTGCCCAGCGTAAAGCACCGGCCGCTTGGCCGCGCAAAGCATCTGCGCCGCTCGCGTCACGCTCTCGCCATCGGGCGCGAAGCGGGTGCGCAGCACGGGGCGATAGTCCACCTCCCCGCCCTCCTGCTCCAGCACGTCATAGGGCAGTTCCACCAGCGCAGGGCCGCCGCGGCCGTTGCGTAGGGCTGTGAAGGCGCGGCGCATCACGGCGCTGGTGTGCGCGGGGAAATTGAGCGGCTCGGCGCTCTTGGTGATGTGCGCCATGTTGCGCACGCTGTTATAGTTGCGCCCGACATGTGCCGTCGCGGTGGCGTAGCCGCCCGGCAGCACCAGAATGGGCACCGATTCGCCATAGGCCTGCGCCACGCCGGCGCTCGCCACTTCCGCGCCCGGGCCGTGCTGGCAGCAGAACACGCCCAGCTTCTCACCACGCGTTAGGCGCGAATAAGCGTCTGCCATGTGCAGACCGATGCGCTCCTGCCGGGGAATGATGGTGCGCACGTCCGCCCGCGCAGCGGCTTCCAGCAGCGCGTTGCGCGGATAGCCGAACAGCACGTCCACGCCCTCGCGCTTCAGAATGTCGATGATCGCGTCGCTGGCTTTCATGGCTGATCCCCTATTGTCGTCATGCTGTTGTTGCCGGGGCGCGCGTCGGCGCTATCCGGTTTACGGTCCTGTCTCTTTGTGCGCTGTGGTCGGCCGGCGCAAGTCGCGCTCGCGTCGCCCGACTCAGTTGCCTGGCGTGAGGCCGGTGTCGATGCGGTCCACCAGCATGGCGAGAAAGCGGTCCGTTGAGGCGATGTCGCTTTCCGGTATTCCGTCGAGAAGGCGCGCGCGCAGGCGGCTGGTAATCCCGAACATCTCCGCCAGTGCCTCGTGGCCGGCGGGTGTCAGCTTCATATGCTTGTTGCGGCGGTCATTGGGATCCGGCAGCCGCTCGACTAGGCCGTCCGCCTCCAGGAGGTCCAGTGTGCGAGTGAGCGTGGGTCCCTCGATACCGATCCGCTTGGCGATCTGGATTTGCGTCGTCGCGGCCGGCGCATAGGCGATAGACGCCATGGCTTCCATGCGCGAGGCGCTGTGCCCCCGCTGGCGCAGATGCTCGTCGATCAGCGAGCGCCAGCGCCGGCCGGCCATCACCACGCGGATGGTGAGGCTGAGCGGCGGCAGGGGATAGCTCTCCTTCTCGGGCAGGATGGTACCGAAGACAGCGTCTTCTTCTTCCGGCCGTTTCCCGGTCGTGCTCTTGGTCGACAAGCTGTGTTCCTCTTCCCCTGGTGCGACGCGATGACGCATGTCGCCTTCTTCTGTGTCGTTCCGCGTCCGTTAGAGTATTTCGGGCGTGGAAGGAATGTCGGCGGTTTCGCGCGCGGGAGGTGAGACAGCCTTGCGTCAGTCGATGCGGCGAGCCGATTCGCCGGAGAGCGGCGCTCAGGCGTTGCTGCGCTTGGCGGCGTACATCGCCATGTCTGCACGGGCGATCGCGGAGAAATCGCTGTCGCCCACACGCAGGCCCGTGCAGCCGAAGGACGCGGACAGCGGCAGGATCATGCCTTCGAAGCAGCATTCGCTGGCGGCAATGGCGGCGGTGAGCAGGCTGGCTTTGCGCTCTGCGGCCTCCTCGTCTAGCCCGTCCAGCAGCAGTGCGAACTCATCGCCGCCCACGCGCGCCGCAATGTCGGTGGAACGAGTGGCGCCGATCAGTAGGTGGGCGACATGGTTGAGCGCGAAGTCACCGGCGCTGTGGCCGAACGTATCATTAATGGCCTTCATGCCGTTCACGTCGACGAACAGCAGCGCGCAGGCCGTGCCGTAGCGCTCCAGCCTGTTGAGTCGCTCGCCGAGGCAAGTGATGAAATGCCGCCGGTTGTAGAGTGGAGTCAGCGTGTCCCGAACGACGAGTCGTTCGAGTTCCTCATTCGTCAGTTGGAGCTGCCGCAACTCTTCGCGAAGAGCGGCAACTTCCTGCTCTAAAGCCGAAACGTCGCCGCTTTTGTCGTCGCGCACGACACTCCGGGTAGTGGCTTGTCTCAAGCGCTACCTCCACATCCGCGACCAATTTTAACCCCTATTTTGGGGCGCCATATAGGGATATTCGTCACAAGTTGACAGGCAAAAAACATCTCCAAGCTAAGACATGTCCCTCGCCTCAGCGGTTGTATCCGGCATGTCGGCGCTTTATTGGCCTGTGCTTCCGCGTTGCGCGGCCCGTTTCCGGTCGTTCTGACTGGGCGGAATTTTTGGCGAGATTGGCAAGGGGCGGAGCGTCGGGATGGTGAAGGTCGGAGTCATCATGGGCTCGCAATCCGACTGGGAGACGATGCGCCATGCGGCGGACGTGCTCACCACGCTGGAGGTGGCGCATGAATGCCGCATCGTCTCGGCGCATCGTACGCCGGACCGTATGTACGCCTATGCGCGCGGCGCAGCCGAGCGCGGCCTCCAGGTCATCATCGCCGGCGCTGGCGGCGCGGCGCATTTGCCTGGCATGACTGCTGCCCTTACGCGCCTGCCCGTGCTGGGCGTGCCGATTCAGTCGGCTGCGCTGTCGGGCGTCGACAGCCTTCATTCCATCGTCCAGATGCCCGGCGGGGTGCCCGTCGGCACGCTCGCAATCGGCAAGCCGGGTGCGATCAATGCGGCGCTGCTGGCCGCGGCGATTCTCGCCAATCATGATGCGCTGCTCGCCGCCCGCCTCGAGGCCTGGCGCGCGGGGCAGACCGAATCGGTGGCGGATAGCCCGGCATGACGCCCATCCC
>DASRXY010000283.1:0-4652 GCA_035654035.1 Sphingobium sp.
GAAGGCATGGGCGTGCCGGCCGCGCGCGTCTCCGCCGCCACCGATCTGGATGACGCGATCCGCGCTCTGTTCGAGGGCCCCGGTCCGCGTCTGCTGGAAGTGCTGGTCGAACACGGGGAGGCAAATTGAGCGAGAAGGAGAATGATCCTTCACATTGCCGCAAGACCGCAGCAAAGAGGTTGCACATGAGGCACGGGGCATCCGTGGGCTCATCCTGACTGTCGCAAGCAAAGGCCTGAAATCATGTCCAAGACCTTCATCATCTGTGCGATCACCGGCGCCTCGCCGATGCCCAAGCACCCCAATTTCCCCTTCCGGCCCGAGCATGTCGCGCAGGAAGCGCTCGACGCGGCAGCGGCTGGCGCCTCGATCATCCATGTCCATGTGCGCGATGCCGAGACGGGCGTGCCGAGCCAGGCGCTGGAAGACTATCGCAAGGTGGTCAATCTCATCCGCGAGAAGAACACCGACGTGATCCTCAACGTCACCACGGGCCCCGGCTGCATGTGGTTCCCCAAGAGCGCCGAGGAGCCGGCCATGCCGGACATGGAAAAGACGCTCATGTTCACCGCCGAGCGGCGCATCGAGCATATTCTCGACCTCAAGCCCGACATGTGCACGCTCGACATCTGCACCATGAACCTGTGGGGTGGCGTCGCCATCAACCTGGAGCCGATCATCGGCAAGATGGGCACCATGCTCCAGGATGCCGGCGTGCTCACTGAAATCGAGTGCTTCGAGGCGGGTGATTTCGTCTTTGCCGATGATCTCATGGCCAAGGGGCTCATTCCCAAGAACGCACCCTTCACTTTCGTGCTCGGCACCAAATATGGCCTGCCCGCCACGCCCGAAGCGATGATGTACGCCCGAAATCAGATTCCGCGCGGGGCGCAGTTCACCGGCTTCGGCATCTCGCGCCACAGCTTCCCCATGGCGGCGCAATCGGTGCTGCTCGGCGGGCATGTGCGCGTGGGCTTCGAAGACACCATCTATCTGCGCAAGGGCAAGCTGGCACAGAACAATACCGAGCTGGTGCAGTGGGGCGTGGACATTATCGACCGGCTCGGCGGTGACGTGGCGACCTGCGGCGAAGCCCGCCAGATGCTCGGCCTCGCCAATTGATCCAGCCGCCGTCTCTCCGGGAGCGCGCCGCGCCGCCGCAACGCACCGACGGCTCGTCCTCGGTCAAGTCGGCGACGCGCACGCTGGACATATTGGAGTTCGTCGTGAGCCATGGCCGCCCGGTCAGCTCGGCGGAGATCGCCGCGACGTTGCGCATCCCGATCAGCAGCCTCTCCTATCTGCTGGGCACGCTGATCGAGCGCGGCTATCTGCTGCGCGCGGGCCGGCTGCACAGCCCCGGCCCGGCGCTGGCCCGGCTCCAGACATCGGGACGGGAGTCGACACTGCTCGAACGGGTGAGCGCCCGCGTGCGCTCCATCTCGGTGCAGCTCAACGAGACGGCGGCTTTTTTCGTGCGGCAAGGCTATGAAATGGAGGCCATCGCCAGCGAGGTGTCCGCCCAGCCACTGCGCTACAGCGTGGAAGTGGGCCGCCTGCTGCCGCTCCATGCCTTCTCCGCCGGCAAGGCCATTCTCGCGACCTTCAGCGCCGACGAGCTGGACCATTATTTCCGTACTGTCGAGCGGACGGCGTACACGCCGCAAACGGTGGTGGAGGAAGGCGCGATGCGCGCGGAGCTGGCGCAGATCGGCCGGCATGGCCTCGCCCGTACCGGCGAGGAATATACCGCCGGGATCGTCGGCATCGGTCGCTCGGTCGTGACTGCGGAAGGCGTGCTGCTGGGGGCACTCAGCGTTGCCATTCCCATTGCGCGCGCTACGCCCGCGCTGGAGGAACGCGCCGCCACACTGCTGCTGCGCGCCTCGGACGTGCTCGGCGGCCTGGGGCCGGCCTGAGCCGGTCCGCACGCCGCCATGTCGCCTATCAATCTCCTGACGCCCCTCCCCGTCACGACCGACGACGAAGCGGTCACGGCGCTGCTCACCCGCCCGGGCGTGCGGATCGAGCGCATCGTCTCGCGCGGCCATGTGACGGCGCCGGAGGCGGACTACGATCAGCCGCAGGACGAGTGGGTGCTACTCCTCGCCGGCGCCGCGCGGCTCTGGTTGGCGGGTCGCGGCGAGATCGCGCTCACGGCCGGCGATGCGCTGCTCATCCCGGCCCATGTCCGCCATCGCGTGACGTGGACACAGGCCGAGCCCGCAACGGTCTGGCTCGCCGTCCATATGGAGACGCGATAGCATGGCTGACATCGTCAACCTGCGACAGGCCCGCAAGGCCCGGGACCGCGCACAAGCCGCGCAGAAGGCCGCTGAGAACCGCGCGAAGTTCGGCCGCACCAAGGCGCAGAAGCACCGCGATGCCGCCGAGGCCGAGCGCGCTGCCCGCGCCATCGACGGCGCGCGGCGCGACGAGACGGATTAGGCGGCGGCTGAACGCCATGCCTTCCTGAACGGGATGGCTGTCATGGTCAGGGGCACAGTTGCGCGCCTCCTTTTATTCGATTTGGTTCACGCGGAGACGCAGAGAAAAGCAGATGTTGCCGCTATCATGATGCGGAGCCTGCTCGGACGCGCTCGCTAAGACTCCGCTTGCCCTGAGCTTGCCGGGGGCGGCTTCATGGGAGAGCAGCGCCGGCGACACGCTCAGCGCGAACAGGTTTGGCCCAGCCGTTTTCGGGAAGACGGCGTCACTGATAAGAAAAGGGCGGCGCCAGCGGCACCGCCCTCTCCTGTATCAACGGACGCGCCGTCGATTACTTCTTGTTGCGCCAGCTGTCGGCATAGCCCGTGCGGGCAACGGCCGAGTAGGGCACCGGCGACACGATCGCCTTGATCTCGGTCTGCTCGTGCGGCTCGACGGTGGGCTTGCTGGTGCCGCCGTTGGGCTCGCCCCACAGGAGCTGCACTTCGGTGCCGGGCTTGGCGAACTCGGGCTCGAGCATGGCGAGCGTCAGCATCTTGCCTTCGTTCGACGAGTAGCCGACCCAGGTCGAGACGCCGACGGTCTTGCCGTTGACGAGCACCGCGTCATAGGGGTGCATCGAGTAGACCGCGCTGGGGAACTCGAAATACTTGGCGCGGCCTTCCGCGGCGAAGTAGCTGGAGACGACGCGCATGAAGTCCTCGTCGTCGAGGGCCAGCGTGACCTTCTCGCGGTGCGGACCGTCCTTCTTCTTCTCCAGCGCCTCGCGGCCGATGAAGTCATGGTCAAACTTCAGCATGATGCCGTAGCCGACATCCCACGGAGTCAGGCAGTAGCCTTCCAGCGTCTCGGGGATGTGCGAACCGCCGATGGAGCACTTGGCGCCATAGCTGTTATCGCTCGCCCACTTGCGGAAGTCGGCCGAGCCTTCGCCGAACAGATAGGCCGGGAACGGAGACGGGATCCAGCCCGACTCCAGCGTGTTGGAGGAGTAGGCGCGACCGCCGACCAGGACGAGGTCGTGCTTCTTGCCGGCCGCGACCAGCGCACTGTGCACCTTCTCGTAATCCGCCCAGGGACCGTAAAGCTCATAGCCCGGCTGACCGGCCATGCCGTGACGCAGGGCGCCGACGGTGCAGCCGTTGATCGGGAACTCGGTCATCTGGAAGAACTTGAGGTCAGGCGCCTCATAGCCCAGCGCATCGCTCAGGATCGCCATGGCGTTCGGGCCCTGGAGCTGGAAGCGATAGTGGCGGCGCTTGCCGTCCGAACGCAGCGCGGTGCGCTCGTCGCGCGTCACCTTGACGTCCCACTTGCCGGTCGAGGCCCAATATTCGGCCCACTCGATGGCGGGCGCACGGCCGACCAGGTTGAACTTGTTCTCTTCGAGGTAGAACAGGATCACGTCGCCGATGATGTAGCCTTCGGGGGTGCAGGGCACCCACTGCTTGGCGCGGCCGGGCTTGTAGTTCTTGAAGCTGTTGATGCCGAGATATTCGAGCATCGCGAAAGCGCCGGGACCTTCAACCATCAGCTCGACCATGTGGTAGCTCTGGTTGAAGAGCACCGCAGTCTTGGCCCAGCCGCGCTGCTCGTTGCGCCAGTTGGAATATTCCGCGGGGACGCCCGGATAGACGTTCGGGCCCGCCTGCTGGTTGCGCAGGAAGTCGATCACATTCGACTGCGCGTCCAACACGTCTTGAAGATTCGCCATCAATATTCTCCTTCAGACTCAGTTTCAGGGGTTTCGGAAAATTGGGGTTCGCCTAGGGCATATCGAGCCAGCGCACCAGTGCGTCTGTCATGGATTCCGGCCGTTCTGCCGGAAGCATGTGGCCGGCGCCCTCGATGATTTCGAGCCGCGCCCCGGGGATGGCAGCGGCAATGCCTTCATGCTGGGCGGGGGGCGCCCATTCGTCGTGCCGGCCTGTCGCAACGAGCGTGGGGCAACGGATCGTAGGCAGCAGGCTTTCCACTTCGGGCCGGGCGAGCAGCGCACGGATATGGCGCTCATAGGCATCGAGCCCCATGTCCGCGCACATCCGCGCCAGCCGATCCATCAGGCCGGGAATGAGGCGATTGGGCTCCCACACCATCGGCGGCAGCCAGGCGTCGATGAGTGCGTCCATGCCCTGCTCCACGCCGCGCGCGAGCAGACGGAAACGCCCTTCCGCTTCTTTCTCGGAGCGCGGCAGGTGAACGCC
>DASRXY010000284.1:0-1785 GCA_035654035.1 Sphingobium sp.
GACCGGGCGGACGCGGTGGCGGCGCTGGCCGCTTCGCTCGGCGTGCCGGGGCAGGGCGGTATGCGTCCGGCCGACAAGCTCGCCCGACTGGAGGAAGAAGCTGCCGCAGGGTGCAAGCCGCTGATGGTCGGCGACGGACTCAATGACGGGCCGGCGCTCGCGGCCGCCCATGTCTCCATGGCGCCGGCCTCGGCCAGCGACGTGGGCCAGCAGGCGGCGGACATCGTCTTTCTGGGCGACAGCCTGATCGGTGTGCCTCGTGCGATCCGCGCCGCCCGCGCGTCCATGCGCACGGTGAAGGAGAATTTCGGCCTGGCCATCGGCTACAATGTGCTGGCGGTGCCACTTGCCATTGCCGGCTATGTGACGCCGCTGGTGGCGGCCGTCGCGATGTCCACCAGTTCGCTCATCGTCATTGCCAACAGCCTGCGGCTGCGTTGGGCGGTACGATGAACATCCTGCTCATCCTCATTCCCTGCGCGCTGCTGCTGGGCATAGCGGGTCTTGCGGCCTTCTTCTGGTCCATGCGCCATGGCCAGTTCGAGGACCCGGACGGTGCGGCGATGCGTATCCTCATCGATGAGGACGAGGACCGGCCCCGACAGGACTGAAGCGAGACGGCGTCCTCTGGCGGACTGGGGATTGATCCACGTCCGTGGGAGCGTGACCGGGCCGCCCAACATCCCTTGGGTGATCGGGTGGGCCCGCGACGAATTCATCTTTGCTGAACCAGTCTTTCGCGGACAAGAAAGAGCCCCGCCTCCGGGAGGGATGGAGGCGGGGCTTGAGCGCGGCACCGGTCTTGGGGGGAGGGGAACCGGGCCGGGGTCCAACAGGGGAGACCTGATGCCGGTATAGCGGCGGCCTCTTCCTAGATGAAACCGATTAAAAAACTGTCAGTGATCGAATTTGACGATCAGAACCGATAGGCAAGCCCTGCGCTCACCACCCAGGGGTCGAGTTTGTGCCGGGTGGAGAGCGCCTCGACGCCGGCTGCCGTGTAGAAGCTGGCAACAGGCCGCACGAAATAGCGCTTGGCATCCAGTGAGAGACCCAGGCCCCGATCGTTGAGGGCAACGTCAACGCCGGCCTGGAGAGCGAAGCCGAGCTTGGAATTGACCTTGGCGCTCGCCGCGCCCAGCGTCTTGCCGCCAGCGCCGACCTTGGAATCGAGAATGAGGAAGTAGCTAGGCCCCACGCCCACATAGGGCTTGAGCGCGCCCAGCCCGGTCGCGTGTGCCTTCAGCGTCACCGTCGCGGGCAGGATGAGCACGTTGTCGACGAGGTTGCTGATCGCGCCGATCGCGCCCGCACCGTCAACATGATGTGCGGTAAGGCAGCAGATCGTCTCGATCGAGATATTGGGCGAAACGAAATATTCGATGGCGGCCGTGGGCACCCAGTTATCGTTCGCCTTGGTTTGCGTGCCGGCGGGCACACCGATGAGATCGGTGCGCACGGCATCGATCTTGCCGTCGGGCAGAACGCCGCTCATCATCAGCTTGACCTGCACCTTGCCGTCGCTTGCGCCGGCATGGGCAGCGACGGGCATGGTGAGCGCCGCGACGCCGGCCAGACAGGAGAGCAGATGCGTTTTCATGGGGTTTCCTTTCTTTCCCTGAACCATGGCCATCTGCTAGCGGCCGGCCCGTGGGCGCTCATTGATGCGGCGCAAGCGCAGGCTTGATCGAGGTCAAGGCCCCCCGGCGCGGTGCGGCGTAGTCCAATGGCCATGTGGCCTTATCATCCCGATCTGCTGTCCCGGCCCGTACCGCGCTATACGAG
>DASRXY010000285.1:0-2387 GCA_035654035.1 Sphingobium sp.
GGTGGATGGCGCCCGCAATCCGGTAGAAGAGTCCCGGATGGTCCGCCGCATAGACGGTGACGAGCGTGGCGCCCCGTTCGGGATAGGGCTGGGCGGCGATGGAGAGCGTCGCGTCGCCGGCCGCCAGCAGGTGGCGGGCATTATGCTCCAGCACATCGTCCGGCTCGGCGATCCAGTAGCTCTGCGGGAAGCGCTGCACCAGTGCCTCGAGCGCCGCCTCTTCAAGGCCCAGCCGTTCGCCCAGCGCGCGCCGCTTGGCCTCGATGCGCTCCAGCCGTCCGCGCTGCTTGTAACCGGGGCGCAGCACTTCCTCGGCGGCTTCGTAGAGATCGTTGAGGAGTTGGCGCTTCCAGCTATTCCATACGCCCGGGCCCACCGCGCGGATGTCCACCACGGTGAGCAGGCTGAGCAGGCGCAGGCGCTCCGGGCTCTGCACAATCTCACAGAAATCCATGATCGTCTTGAAGTCGGCGAGATCCCGCTTGAAGGCGGTGGCGGACATGAGCAGGTGCCAGCGCACCAGCCAGGCGACCGTCTCCGTCTCTGCCGCCGTGAGGCCCAGGCGCGGGCAGAGCGTGCGCGCGATTTCGGCGCCGAGCACCGAATGATCGCCGCCGCGGCCCTTGGCGATGTCGTGCAGCAGCACCGCGACATAGAGCACACGGCGCGAATTGATCTTTTGGATGATCGCCGTGCTGAGCGGATGCTCCTCGCGGAACTCGCCCTTCTCGATCTGGGCGAGCAGGCCGATGGCGCGGATGGTGTGCTCGTCGACCGTGTAATGATGATACATGTCGAACTGCATCTGCGCCACGACGCGGCCGAAGTCCGGCACGAAGCGGCCGAACACGCCGGCCTCGTTCATCCAGCGGAGCACCGTCTGCGGGTCGCGGGGCGAGGTGAGCACGCCCAGGAACAAGGCATTGGCGCGGGGATCGTTGCGGACCTTGTAGTTGATGAGCACGGCGTCGCGATTGAGTGCGCGCATGGCATTGGGGTGGATCTCCAGCCCGTGCTTGTCGGCGAGCGCGAAGATCTCGATCATCCGCACCGGGTCGGCCCGCAGAAAGTCGTCGTCGGGCACGGTGATGCGGCCCCGGTCCAGCACGAAGCCGTCGAGTTTGCGCGGGCGGTTGAAGAAGCTCGGCAGATAGCGGCGGCCGCGCTTGGCCAACTGGTCGTCGAGATGGGCGAGGAACACGCCGGTCAGGTCCCCCACCGTCTTGGCAGTGAGGAAGTAGAGATGCATGAAGCGTTCGACCTCGGAACGGCCGCGCCGCTCGGTGAAGCCCATGCGCCGCGCCACCTCGATCTGGAGGTCAAAAGTGAGGCGGTCCTCCGCGCGGCGCGAGACCATGTGCATGTGGCAGCGCACGGCCCACAGGAAGTTCTCGGCGCGCTGGAACTGGCTCAGCTCCGCGCGCGTGAGCAGGCCCACATCAACCAGTTCCGCCACCGAGTGGACCCGGTTCATATATTTGCCGATCCAGAAGAGCGTGTGCAGGTCGCGCAGGCCGCCCTTGCCTTCCTTGACATTGGGCTCGACCACATAGCGGCTGTCGCCCATCAGCTTGTGCCGCGCATCGCGCTCGGCCAGCTTCTCGGCTACAAAGGCGCGGCCGGTATCGCGCACCACCTCGTCCATGAAGCGGCGCTGGGTGGTGTCGAAGGTCTCGCGGTCCCCCCAGATGAAACGCGCTTCGAGCAGGGCCGTGCGGATGGTGAGATCGGCCCGCGCCATGCGCACCGTCTCATCGATCGAGCGGCTGGAATGGCCGACCTTGAGGCCCAGGTCCCACAGCACATAGAGCATGCTCTCGATGACCTGCTCGGTCCAGGCGGTGGGCTTGTAAGGCGTGACGAAGCCGATATCGACATCGCTATAGGGCGCCATCTCGCCGCGCCCATAGCCGCCTACCGCAATGAGGCTCAGCCGCTCGGCGGCGGTGGGATTGTTGACCGGGTGGATGTGCGTGACGATGGCGTCGAAGAGCAGGCGCAGCAACTGATCCATGAGGAAGGCCTGCGCGGTCACCGGCTCGCGCCCAAGCGTCGGGCGGCGCGTCAGCCGTCGGGCGACTTCCTCGCGCCCCGCTGCGAGCGCATCCTTGAGTGCTGACACGATTGCCGTGCGCTTGGCGGGCGCATCGGGCAGCGATGCCAGCGTTTCGGCCAGCGCATCGGCGACCTTGCGCCGGTCGATGATGGCGCGCCGGCTGGGCAGCGACTCGAAGAGACCCGTCATGAGGCCAATATAGGGTCGTTGCCCTGCAATTGCTTGAGTTCATAGAGCAGTTCGAGTGCCTCGCGCGGGGTGAGCGCGTCGGCGTCGATCTGGGCCAGCCGTTCGCGCAGCGGATCGCGCGCGGCAGGCTCCGGCTCGGTGG
>DASRXY010000286.1:0-3886 GCA_035654035.1 Sphingobium sp.
TCGGGCTATGGCCGGTTCGGCGGCAAGGCCGGCATCGACAGCTTCACCGAACTGCGCTGGATCACCATCGAAACGCAACCCGGCCATTACCCCATCTGAACACCGCGCGGCCGGCGGGCAGCCCCGCTGCCCGCCCGCCGGTTCCGCTCCTGCCGGAGGCGGCCTGCCCGCGCGCGATCCCCCCATAGTGACAGCGGCCCAGGGGCTTCGTAGAGAATGCGGATACGCCATGGCTCTTCGGCCACGCATTTAAGTTCATCCCGCCAGGCGGACAGGCCCGTGAAAACCATGTCCGCTATCACACCGTACATCCATAGAGAGGCAGTTCAGTTCGATGACCAAGGAAAAGGTGTTGATCGCCGGTGGCGGCATTGGTGGCCTGGCGCTCGCCCTTACGCTGCACGAGATCGGCGTTCCCTGCGTGGTGTTCGAGAGTGTTCGCAACCTCAAGCCGCTTGGGGTCGGCATCAATCTCCAGCCCAATGCCGTCCGCGAACTGGAGGATCTGGGCCTTGGCGAAGAGCATCTCGACCAGGTCGGCATCCCGGCGCGCGAATGGGCGCTGGTGGGGCTGAACGGCAAGGAAATCTACAGCGAACCGCGCGGCAAGCTGGCGGGCTATCGCTGGCATCAATATGCCGTCCATCGCGGTGCCTTCCATCTCATGCTCTACCGCACCGTCGTCGAGCGCCTCGGCCCCGATGCCGTGAAGCTCGGTCATCGCGTCACCGGCTATCGGCCGGAATCGGACGGTTCGGTGACAGCGCTGGTCGCAGGGACGGGCAATTCACTGCACGAATTCAACGGCGCGCTGCTGTTCGGCGCGGACGGCATCCATTCAGCCGTACGGGCCCAGATGCACCCCGACCAGCCGCCAATCCGCTGGGGCGGTACGATCATGTGGCGCGGCACCGCGCGCGGCGTCCCCATTCGCACGGGCTCGTCCTTCATCGGCCTGGGCACCAGCCGTCACCGGGTCGTTCTCTATCCCATTTCCCACCCGGACGCAGAGGGACTGGCGGACATCAACTGGATCGCCGAACAGACCTACGACACCGATCATGACTGGTCCCGGTCGGGCTGGTTCCGTCCGGTCGCGCTGGCCGACTTCGCGCACCAGTTCGACGACTTCGTCTATGACTGGCTGGATCTGCCCGCACTGCTGGCCGGATCGCAGATCGCCTATGAAAACCCCATGATCGACCGCGATCCCCTACCAACCTGGGTCGATGGCGCCGTGGCGCTGATGGGCGACGCTGCGCACCCCATGTACCCAACCGGCTCCAACGGCGCCTCGCAGGCGATCATGGATGCCCGCGCCATCGGCCGGATCATGCTGACCCACGGCGTCACGCCAGCCGCGCTGCGTGCCTATGATGCTGAGCTGTGCGAGCCCATCGGGCAGATCGCCATGCGCAATCGCGGTGCCGGCCCGTTCGGCCTTCTCAACATGGTCGAGGAGCGCTGCGGCGGCACTTTCGACAATATCGACGATGTGATTTCCTTTGAGGATCGCGCCGCGTTCATGCTCAGCTACCAGCAGGCGGCGGGCTTCGCAAAGGATCGTCTCAATGCCGCGCCACGCACCATCCCACTCGGCGCCACCATCGCCAAGGTGCTCGCATGATCCCGGGCCTCACTCCGGCCCTCAGTCATGTCTGCGACATCGCCGTGGAACTGAGCCGACCGCATGAAATGGGCACATGGGCCGCCGGAACGCGGCGCATTATCCCCATCGTCGGCGGCACGGCGCAGGGCCCGCTCGTCAACGGCCGCATTCTCGATGTCGGCGCGGACTGGCAGACCGTCCTAACGGACGGCATTGCGGAACTGGACGCACGTTACGCCATCGAAACAGATGACGACGCGGTGATCGAGGTCGTGAGCCGCGGCATCCGCCACGCGCCGCCCGAAGTGACTGCGCGCATTGCCGCCGGAGAGGCCGTCCCCCCTACCGAATACTATATGCGCACGGCCATCAGGCTGCAAACCGGCCACCCCGCTTATGACTGGGTCAATCGCGCCATCTTCCTCGCCGCCGGCGGCAAGGTAGGCGCAACCGTGCAGCTTTCCATCTTCCGCGTGGCATGAGGGGCAGAGGGGTTCGGCCTCATCGGCGTACGCGCCCGGCAGCGGCACGGGCCAGCGGAGAGGCCCCACGCCTCGTCTGCCTTTGCCACCCTCATCGCGCTGCCCTTATCCCTCGCGATCCTCCGGGAAGAGCCGGCTGAGGATTTCGTCATGATGCTCGTCCAGCCGGGGGGGTGGCGCCGCCACCGCCGGGCCGGCCTCGGGCACCATGCGGAAGCCGACATTGGGGATGGAAACGGTCGCCTGGCCTTCGGGCAAGCCCGCAATGTTGAGCGAGATAAGCGCGCCCTCCCCCGTCATGGCGGCGGCCTCGTCGACCCGGCGCACCATGCCGCAGGGGATGCCCGCCTCGCTGAGCAGGCGCTCCCAGTCGATGGCGTCTCGCGTTAGGAAGACCGCCGCGAGTTCCGCCTTCATGAGGTCGAAATGCGCCCGGCGTGCATCGGGCGTGGCGAAGCGCGCGTCCTCCAGCCATTCCGGTCGGCCGATCAGGGCGGCCAATGCTTCGAACTGGTTTTGCTGGACAACGCCGAGCGACACCTCGCGCCCGTCGCGGGCTGTAAACAGGGAGGCCGTCGGCAAGCCGCTATAGCCGGTGTTGCCCATGCGGGCCATGGGCTGGCCCGTGACCAGGAATGGCGTAAGGGCCGAGGTCATGAAAGCCAGGCTCGCATCGAACATCGAGACGTCGATATAGGTGCCCTCGCCGCTCTGCTGGCGCCGCAGCAGCGCGGCCAGCACGGCCAGCGCCGCCGTATGCCCGGTCAGCGTATCGACGATGGGGAAGCCGACGCGAACCGGGGGCTCTCCCTCGCCGCCGCTCAGCATCATCATGCCGCTGGTCGCCTGGACGATGTTGTCGATGGCCGGCCAGTCGCGCTGGGGGCTCTCCTGCCCATAGCCGGACACCGAACAGAAGACGATGTCGGGGCGCAGCTTGCGTACATCGTCATAGCCCAGCCCCAGCCGGCCGATCACACCGGGCCGGAAATTCTCGACCATCACGTCGCTGCGCGCGATGATGGCGCGCGCGATATCCAGGTCCGCCGCGTCCTTTAGGTCAAGAGCGATGGATTTCTTGCCCGCATTGGCGGCGATGAACGCCGGCGCCATCCCGTCATAGCGTCGGTCCGCGCCATAATTGCGGAAGCCGTCGCCCTTCTTGGGTTCGATCTTGATGACCTCGGCGCCCAGCAGCCCCATGAGGTGGGTGGCGTAGGGGCCGGCCATGACATGGCTGAAATCGGCCACGCGGATTCCGGCGAGCGGAGGTGTCATGCGCCACCTCCGCAGGAGACCTTGTCCGGGCCGACGAGGCTGGTGCGCGCCGTCTTGAACGCCGCCATGCCATCAATGCCCCACGTCTCGAGCGCGCGGGCATTTTTGGCGGCATCCGCCAGATAAAGGGCGCTGAACCGATCTTGATCCTGTTGCGGCATATGGTCGATTTGAACTCCGCGTTTTTCTGCTTCTTCGAATCCTGCACCGAGCGCGTTGCGCACTTCCCGGGCCAGCGCCGCTTCCCAGACCGCCGTGGAGTCCTCCAGCAGCGCCCGATGGCTGTCGGTCAGGCTGTTCCACTTGCGCATCCCCATGGCGCGGGCCGGATAGGCGCCGCGCGGGATGGGCAGCGTATTGAAGAAACGGGCGATCTCCGCGAAATGCAAGGCCTTGAAGGTGTCGGCCGGAGCAATCACGCCGTCGATCTCACCCTTGGCGATGGCGGAATAGACGTCGGCCATCGGCATGTTGATGGCGTCGACGCCAAGCTGCTCCAGCACCGAGAGCAATTCCG
>DASRXY010000287.1:0-9326 GCA_035654035.1 Sphingobium sp.
CTTCTTCTTGGCACCACTGCGCTTCGCGGCGTGGGTGTTGGCAGGCTCGCCAGCACCGGTGTCCGCGGGCTTGTCCGTGGTCTTCGCCACCTTTGCCGGCGACGGGCCCTTGGCGGCGGGCGAAGGCGGCGGCGGCGGGGCCGGAGCGGGCGTCGGCGCGCCCGGCGCCTGGCCATGCGCCTTCTCGTCGCCCGGCAGCACATATTGCGCGCCTTCCCATGGGCTCATGAAATCGAAGCTGCGAAAATCCTGCACGAGCCGCACCGGCTCGTAGACCACGCGCTTCTGCTCTTCGGAATAGCGCAGCTCCACATAGCCGGTAAGCGGGAAGTCCTTGCGCTGCGGATGGCCACGAAAACCATAATCGGTGAGAATACGGCGCAGGTCCATATTGCCCGAGAAGAGCACGCCGTACATGTCGAACACCTCGCGCTCCAGCCAGCCCGCGACCGGCCAGAGATGCGTGACGGTGGGCACCGGATTCTCCTCGTCCGTGCGCACCTTGACGCGCAGGCGATGGTTCTTCGTGACGGAGAGCAGGTGATAGACCACCTCGAAGCGCTCTTCGCGCTCGGGATAGTCGACGCCGGCGATCTCCATGAGCTGCTGATAGTCGAAGCGGTCGCGCAGCACTTCCATGACCTGCGCCAGCTTCTCGCGCTCGACACCGACGCTCAGTTCGAAATGCGCATCCTTGATCGCGAACACGGCATCGCCCAGCGCGGCGCGGATGGCGTCGGCCAGACCTTCGATCGGCGCGATCCGGGGAGCAGAATGAATAGCAGTCATGCGGCCCACCTCCGGCCATGCGCGCGGACGGGGCCCCAGACCAGCGCGGCCGCTGTTCCGAGCGCAACCGCACCCAGGAGCACCAGCGCGAGCTGCCCAAAGGCCGGCGCCCAGCTCGCGAGCACGCGTGTCACGCCGTCCGCCGCGCCATGAAAGGCGCTCGCGAGGCCGACAATCGTCATGACCAGCCATGGCACGACCAGCGCCACGACGACCACCCAGCCGTCGGCTTTCTGATTTTCGAGATCGCTCATCGCTCGATGGTCCCTACCCGGCGGATTTTCCGCTGGAGTTGCATGATGCCGTAGAGCAGCGCTTCGGCGGTCGGCGGACAACCGGGAACATAGATGTCCACCGGCACGATCCGGTCGCAGCCGCGCACCACACTGTAGCTATAGTGATAATAGCCGCCGCCGTTGGCGCAGCTCCCCATGGAGATGACGTACTTGGGCTCGCTCATCTGGTCATAGACCTTGCGCAGCGCCGGGGCCATCTTGTTGCAGAGCGTACCGGCGACGATCATCACGTCGCTCTGGCGCGGCGACGCGCGCGGCGCAGCGCCGAAGCGCTCCATATCGTAGCGCGGCATGTTCACATGGATCATCTCCACCGCGCAGCAGGCGAGACCGAAGGTCATCCACCACAGCGAGCCGGTGCGCGCCCAGGTGAAGAGGTCCTCGGTGGACGTGACGAGGAAGCCCTTGTCGCTGACCTCGCTGGACAGCGCATTGAAGAACTCCGGGTCCGGTTGGGTTCCGGCAGGCGGCGCACCAAGGACGCCGGGCCGTTCAAGCTCTACTCCCACTCGAGCGCTCCCTTCTTCCAGGCATAGACGAGGCCGAGCACAAGCTCGAAGATGAAGACCATCATGGTCGCCCAGCCAACCCAACCGATCTCGGAGAGACTCACGGACCAGGGATACAGGAAGGCGGCTTCCAGATCGAAGATGATGAAGAGGATGGCGACCAGATAGAAGCGCACATCGAACTGGCTGCGCGGATCCTCGAAGGCGGGGAAGCCGCACTCATATTCGCTGAGCTTCTCCGGATCGGGCTTGTGCGCGCCCGTTGCCCGGCCCACGACCATGGGCAGGAACACAAAGGCACAGGACAGGCCGAGCGCCACGGCCAGAAACAGCAGGATCGGCAAATATTGCGACAGATCGACCACGCGACTTTCCCCTTGGGCCCGGTGGCCCGTTCGGGCGGCTTCTAGGACCGCCGGTCGGGGGAGGCAAGAGGCGCAAGCGGCAGAACCGGCCAGAAAGTGCACCCCATCGGCCGCCTTTGCCGCACATTGCGGAAAAGCTGCGACCCACAGCGCACGAGCGGCCGAAAAACGATATTGCGATTAAGTTGCAATAGACATATATGCGGCATTGTTCCTGCGATTCTCCCTTCTCTGGTGGAGCTTCAAGTGGTCGTCTGCATCTGCAATGCCATTCGTGAAAAGGATGTCCGCGAGGCCGCCCGCAATGGCGCCCGCAACGCGCGCTGCGTCTTCCGTCAGGCCGGCTGCAAACCCAAATGTGCGCAGTGCATCGACTATACTCAATCGATCGTGACGGCCGAGCAGTCGGCGCGGGTCTGACTCCCTCCCCTGCTCGGCACATAGCTCTCGCAGAGCCACGCCCGCTCGCTGAAATTGCGAGCCATTCCCAGTGCGATTGCGACCTATTCTCGCCTAGACTTGCGAGACGTTCGCGCGTGTAAAGCAAGACGGATAGGGCTAAACTCACGCGGTGTTCAAGCATTTGCGGAGTAAGCTGCCATGAAGGGCGACGACAAGGTCATCCAGTTCCTCAACGAGGCGCTCAAAAACGAGTTGACCGCTATCAACCAGTATTTCCTGCACTATCGGATGCTCAAGAACTGGGGCATCGGGAAGCTGGCCAAGTTCGAATATGAGGAATCCATCGACGAGATGAAGCACGCCGACAAGCTGGCGGATCGCATCCTGTTTCTCGAAGGACTGCCTAATTTCCAGCTTCTCGGCCGGCTGCGCATCGGCGAATCCGTGGAGGAAATCCTCAAGGCCGATCTGGAGCTGGAGATGGAGGCCATCCCGCTGCTGCGCGATGCCATCCAATATTGCGAGAGCGTGCGCGACTATATCAGCCGCGACCTGTTCCAGCACATTCTCGACAATGAGGAGGAGCATGTCGACACGCTGGAAAAGCAGTTCGAAATGATCGAGCGCATGGGCATCCAGAACTACATCCAACTCAACAGCGAGACCGCCGAGGGCTGAGGCGGGAGGCGGGGCTGGTGCGCGGCGCCGCCCTTCCCGCCTTCCTTAATCCATCGCAGCTCATCCGTGCTCTTGCGCAGGCAGGAGCCCAGAGCCCAACCGACCTGCTTAGCCGTCAGCTTATGCGGATCGTGGCGGATGATCTCGCGGTCCTTGCACGAGCCCGGTACGGATTCGTCGACGTTAATGACCGGGAAGCTCGGACGGTCCTTCCTTGCTCTCCTTGGGCATGAACGACCATTTAAACCCGCGCCGCCACGACCGCGCAGGCCCGAGGCCTTCATGAGGGGACTCCTGCCTCCGCAGGAGCACAAGGATGCTGGCTGCCTTCACACGAATATCGAAGCGCAACGCCACTTCGGCGCAGGTTCATTCAAGGTTGCTATCGCCTCGCAACCGGCCGGAGCGAGTCCTCAACATCGATCTCGCTCCACGCCCGGTCAGCGTAGCGCGTTGGCGAGGACCTTGTGCAGCTTGCTGTGGAGCACGTCGTTCGCGGCCAGCACCTCGCGGCGCTCGATCGGCTCGGAACCGCCACGGAAATCGGTAACGAACCCGCCCGCTTCGCGCACCAGCAGCATGCCGGCGGACACGTCCCAGGGCGAGAGACCGCTCTCCCAGAAACCGTCATAGCGGCCTGCCGCCACCCAGGCGAGATCAAGCGCGGCCGAACCGAAGCGGCGGATGCCGGCAACCGAGGGCGCAATCGCGCCGAAGATGCGACTCCACTGCGCCATGTCGCCATGGCCCAGGAACGGAATGCCGGTCGCGATCACCGCTTCGCCCATGTCACGCCGCGCCGAGACGCGCAGGCGCTGGTCGTGCCGCCAGGCCCCGCGCGACTTCTCGGCCCAGTAGCTCTCATCGGTGATCGGCTGATAGACGAGACCCGTCGTCACCTCGCCCCAGCCCTTCCCGTCGCGCCGGGGCTCCTGCACCGCGATGGAAATCGCAAAATGCGGGATGCCGTGCAGGAAGTTGGTGGTGCCATCAAGCGGATCGATCACCCAGCGAGGTTTGCTGGGATCGCCGGCGACCTCGCCGCCCTCTTCCAGCAGGAAGCCCCAGTCCGGCCGCGCCTTGCGCAGTTCGGTGACGAGCGTTTCCTCGGCCTTCTTGTCCGCGATGGAGACGAAGTCGGCAGGCCCCTTGCGGCTCACTTGCAGATGCTGGACCTCGCCGAAATCGCGACGAAGCTGGGGCGCGACCTTGCGCGCCGCACGCTCGATAACGGTCAACAGGCCGGAATGGGAAACCATTGCATCGCTCCCTCTTCCCTCATGCGGAAGAGACTTGAGTTGGGGACATCAGCGCCCTTGCGGCGCGGGTGCGGATCCGGCGGGGGCCGCCGGTTGCGCGGGGGCCGACGGCGCGGCGCCAGCCGGAGGAGTCGCCGCGCCCTGCTGCGGATTAAACCCGCACACGCGGCTCATGATGAACAGGAGTTGGTCCGGATTGCGCTTGTCCACCTTGCCGGCATTGTCGGCGATCACCTTGCCCATCGCATCGCTGATCTTGGCGAAGTTGTTGGTGTAGATGCAGCGGAACAGCGCATCCTTGATCGGCGCATCCACCTTGTCCGACTGGAGCGCACTCACCATCACGCGCAGCTCGAAAGCGGCCTGCTCAAGCTGCTCCTTGCTCGGCGCCGGCACGTTCGTATCGGGCGCTGGTGCCTGTGCCAGGACAGGCGCCGCACCGCATAGCGCCGCGAGCGCCAGCACGCCAACGGCAAACGAGGCGGCGCGCCGGGCCATCAGTCGGCGCGCTTCACATATTCGCGCTCGTACACGTCCACGACGATGCGCGTGCCGGTCACGATATGCGGCGGCACCATGACGCGCACGCCATTGTCGAGGATCGCGGGCTTGTAGCTGGCTGAGGCCGTCTGCCCCTTCACCACCGCATCCGCCTCGACCACGGTCGCCTCGACCTGTTCGGGAAGCTGCACGCTGATCGGGCGCTCCTCGTACATTTCGAGTTGCACCATCATGCCGTCCTGCAGGAAGGCGGCGGCATCGCCGACCAGATCCTGGGGCAAGTTGATCTGCTCATAGGTCTCGGTATCCATGAAGACGAGCATATCGCCTTCGGCATAGAGATACTGGAAATCCTTGGTGTCAAGCCGGATGCGCTCGACCGTCTCGGCGGAACGGAAGCGCACGTTGTTCTTGCGGCCGTCGATCAGGTTCTTCAGCTCCACCTGCATATAGGCGCCGCCCTTGCCGGGCTGGGTGTGCTGGATCTTGACGGCGCGCCACAGGCTGCCCTCATACTCGATGTTGTTGCCGGGACGGATGTCCACGCCGCTGATTTTCATAGGTCGCGCCTGCCTGTTTCTCGATGGGTCATGGGGAAAGAGCCGGTAGGCGCCTCTAGCTTCCCGCGCGCCCGACGGCAAGCCCAAGCGCGTTAGCGCGGCGGCCAGGCGCGCGGGTCCTCGGCTTGCCTGTGTGCCCGCCACGCCTTAATCCCTGCCCTTCAACGACAAGACATAGAGGGAGAGAGCGATGGCCCGCACGGCACAGGAAGAGGCGAACGTCCAACTCATCCGGGATCTGTTCGACAAGGTGCTCATCCCCATGGACAAGACGCTGGTCGACGACTTCATCGCCGAGGATTATCTCCAGCACAGTTCGCTGGCCGAGCCGGGGCGCGAGGCGCTCAAGCGCTGGCTGGATTTCGTGCGCGTGGAGTCGCCGCAGGCCACGCAGAAAATCTACCGCATGATCGCCGAGGACGACCATGTCGTCAGCCACCAGCATGTCACCCGCTGGCCGGGGGATACCGGGTTCGCGGTGATGGACATCTTCCGCATCGAAAATGGCAAGATCGTCGAGCACTGGGACGTGGTGCAGGAGCTCACCGCCACGCCGGTCAATCCCAACAGCATGTTCGAGAACGGCGCCTGAAACCGGTGATCCGGTTTGTTACGGCCGGCTGGAAAGGCTGCCTGAAACGGCTTCTCTTCGCATTTTACCCGGCCAGAGGCCCTCGCCTGCTATAGCCCGCAGGAGAGAAGCAACGGCGAACAGGAGGGGAAAGCATGGTTCAGGGCATCTGGGGGTTTTGCATACGGCGCGCCGGAGTGTTGCCCGCGTTGGCGCTTGCGTTGCTGGCGGCTGCGCCGGCCCCGGCGGCCGAGTGCGACCGGACGTGCCTCAGCGACCTCATCACCCGCTATGTGGACGCACTGGTCGCGCATGATCCCGCCGCCCTGCCCCTGGCCGAAAAGGTGCGCTTCACCGAGGACTCGCATGAGCTGAAGCTTGGCGACGGTCTTTGGAAAACGGTGACGGCCAAAGACGGATTCCGGCACGACTATCTCGACACGCGCCGGCAGATCGCTGCCGCGCATGTCGCGCTGCGCGAAGGCACGGTGCCGGTGCTCTATACGGTGCTGCTGCATGTGGAAGACGGCCGCATCGGCGGGATCGAGACGCTGGTGCAGCGGATCACGCCTGAGTCGCGCTTCCAGCCCACCGAATTGGACAAGCCAGTGCGCGGCATGGACGATCCCATCCCGGCCGGCAGGCAGCAGCCTCGCGCCGAGATGATTGCCACCGCACTCACCTACACCGAGGGTCTGCGCCTTGGTAATTTCACCGATGGTAAGACGCCCTTCGCTCCGGAAACCTACCGCGTCGAGAATGGCGTGATTACGGCAGGTGCTGGCTGCGGGCGGGACGATTGCGGCCTCTACAGCCAGCGCATCATGGTGCACCCCTCCATTCTCGCCAGTGTTGCAGCGGTCGATGAGGAGAAAGGCGTGGTGCTGCTGTGGATGAACTTCGGCGACACCGCCAGCTATGGGACGGGCAAGGCGCTTGTCACGTACGAAGCCTTCAAGGTCTGGGGCGGCGAGATCCACGCGATCAATGCCTTCTTCGCGATTCTGCCTGCCTCCACACCGCGGTTCTGGCCGTCCCTGGATTAAGGAACTCAGGAGCGTCTGTCGCGCTGGAGGCGTGCCATGAACGTCTCCCGGAGGAGCCGTCCGCGCGGCTCATCGAAGGGCCTTCATTCTTTTCATCAACCAGAGAAGAAAAGCCGTTCGACACTCAGAGCAAGCGGGAGAGAACACATAGCGTGCACCTGCAAAGGCAGGAACCCAGCGCGATCAGGCACCTTGCTCGCTGCGCCCCAGCACGCGCGCAAAAGCAGCTACGCCTGCGCCCGGCCCCTCGGGATGATTCCACACTGCGCCGCTCACCGCGAGGAAATCGGCGCCGGCCTCGATCAGCGGCCGGGCATTTTGCGCCGTGATGCCGCCGATAGCGACGCACGGAATTTCCATCAGCGTCGTCCACCAGCCCAGAATCTCCGGCTCGGCATGGAACGCCGGAACCTTGGTCTCGGTCGGGTAGAAGGCCCCGAAGGCGACATAGTCCGCCCCCGCCTCCCCGGCATCCATGGCGAGATGGCGGCTGTTGTGACAGGTAACGCCGATCTGCGCCTGTGGCCCGAGGATGCGCCGCGCCTCGCGCGGGTCGCCGTCGCCTTGCCCCAGATGCACGCCGTCCGCGCCCAGCCGCTCGGCCAGCGCAATGGAATCGTTGATGATGAAGGCAACCTCGCGCTCGGCGCACAGCGCCTGGAGCGGCGGAGCCAGCCGGGCAATCTCAGGCTCGCTCACCTCCTTGAGGCGGAGCTGAAACGCCGCGACCGGGCCGCCGTCTAAGGCGGCGCGCAGGCGGTCGAGGAAATCGGGCCCGATGGCCGGCGGCGAGATCAGATAGAGCTGACAGGGCGGCCGGCTCTCGTCACGCACGAAGCGTTCGGCGAAATGCGGGTCCAGCGAAAGCACGTCTTCAGGTTGGTCGGTCATGCCCCTGCTCTATCGCCCTTTTGCCCTGGGAGCAAAAGCGCAGGTGCGCGGAGCTTCCGGCCTTACGGCGCGTTCCCCCGCCATGATCCGCATCGGCTGCTCGGGATGGAATTATCGCGACTGGCGCGGCCGCTTCTATCCCGAAGGCATGGCGGCGAAGGACTGGTTCGCCTTCTATGCGCAGCATTTCGACACGGTGGAGATCAACAACAGCTTCTACCGCCTCCCCTCGCCGGAAACGGTGGACAAATGGCGTGCGCGGGCCCCGCCCGGCTTCTGCTATGCGGTGAAGGCAAACCGCTATCTCACCCAGACCAAGAGACTGCAGGACTGCGCCGAGCCCATGGCGCGGATGATGGCCTCGTTCAGCCATTTCCCGCCGACGCTGGGCCCCATCCTCTACCAGCTCCCACCCAACCTGCCGCTGGACCTCGCGCGGCTGGAGACCTTTCTGCACCTCCTGCCGCCCGAGGCTGTCCACATTTTCGAATTTCGGTATCCAAGCTGGTATTGCGATGCCGTCTATGCGCTGCTGGAGCGCCATAACGCCGGCTTTTGCGTGCACGACATGCCGGGATCGGCGAGCCCGCGCCTAGCGCTGGGACCCGCGGCCTATGTCCGCTTTCATGGCACCAGCGGCAAATATCGCGGCCGCTATGGCGATGAGAGCCTGCGCGACTGGGCCGGCTGGATGCAGGCACAAGCGAAGGAAGGCCGGCCGGTCTGGGCCTATTTCAACAATGATTACGACGCGCAGGCCATCGATGACGCCACCCGGCTGAAAGCCATGGTGGGGGCAGGCTGAGAGGGACGACACGCAATCGCCTCGCCCCTCTCAACGCAAATTCAGGCTGCCACCTTCTGCGTGGAAGCCACATAGATCTCATCGATGGCGGCACCCAGCGCGGCATCGAACTGCGCATCGCTCATCTGCGCGCGCAGGTCTTCGAGCAGGGCGCGGCTGAAGCTCGCGATCATGCCGCGATTGCGCGCCAGCTCGGCGCAGGCCTCCGCGCGGCTATAGCCGCCCGAGAGCGCCACCACACGCAGCACGCGGGGATGGTCGACCAGCGCGTCGTGCAGGCCAGCCCTGGCCGGAATGCTGAGCTTCAGCATCACCTTGTCGGTGCCCGGCATGGCATCGAGCGCCTTCACGAGCTCGTCGCGCAGGATCTCATCGCTGCGGGCGCGGTCCGCGCTCTTGATGTTCACTTCCGGCTCCAGAATGGGCATGAGCCCGGCGGCCAGAACCTGCTGGCCCACCTCGACCTGCTGCTTGACGATGGCCGCGATGCCGGCCGGATTGGCAGCATTGATGACCGAGCGCTCCTTGGTCCCATAGACGCCCAGCGTCTTGGCGCGCGCCAGCAGGGCGTCGAGCCCCGGCATCGGCTTCAGGAGCTGCACGCCGTCCGCCTCGGCCTCCAGCCCCTTGTCGATCTTGAGGAACGGCACGATG
>DASRXY010000288.1:0-5704 GCA_035654035.1 Sphingobium sp.
CTATCTCTTCAACGAGGAGCCGGTGGAAGTACGCGCCTGGGCCTTCACGGACCGGAGCGACCCGCGCTTCCGCACCGTGGAGGATCTCATCGCCTGGCAGATGCGCTTCCCCTCCGGCGCCATCGGCGAGGGCTCGACCAGTTTTTCCCAGCCCGGCACCATGGCCTGGCAGATGATCTGCGAAAACGGCCGCATGGTCGCGGATCCAGGCTGCTTCTACAATGGCAACAAATTGAGGCTGGAGGGAACGCGGGTGCCCGCGCCGCAGATCGTGGAGATCGACCAGTTCGCGCGCGAGATCGACTGGATGGCGGATGTGGTGCGCGGCCGCGCGCCGATGGTCTCGCCCGGTGAGGAGGGCTTGCAGGACATGCGGCTCATGGCCGCCATGCTGGACTCGGCGGCGAATGGCGGGGCCACCGTGCGCACCGATTTCGGCTACCGGCGCGCGGTCGATCCGGCGGCGGTGGTGGATGTGCCGAATAGCTGAGGCCGCGCCGCGCTCATGCCGCCCGCAGCACGGGCAGGGCATCGCCGATCACCCGCAGGGCCGAACGCAGGAACAGGATGGCGATGATGCCGCCGATGAGCATGTCGGGCCAAGGCATACCGGTCGCTGCGACGGCGGCCGCCGCGAGCAGCACGCCGCCATTGGCGATGACGTCATTGCGCGAGCATTCGAAACTGCTGGCCATGTTCACGTCCTGCGCGCGGAACCGCCAGAGCAGTCGCAAGCAGAAGAGATTGGCGGCGAGCGCGCTGGCGCCGAAGACCAGCATGAGTTTGGAGGAGGGCGGCACGCCTGTGCGCATCTTGACCGCGATGTCGATGAGGATGCCGATGCCGAAAGCGAGGATGAACAGCCCCTTGGCGAGCGCGGCGGCGCCCTTCCACCGCTCGGAGCGGGAGAGGGCGAAGAGGCTGAGCGCATAGACCAGCGCATCGCCCAGCATGTCCACGCTGTCCGCCATGAGCGCCGTCGAGCCTGCGATCACGCCGGCGGAGAATTCGGCAAGGAACATTGTCGCGTTGATCCCCAGCACCACGATCAGAATGCGTCGCTGATCGGCCTGACGCGCGAGGCGCTCCAGATCCTTGCCTTTCGACGCGCAGCAATGGTCGGCCATGGGACGAGTATGAGCCGGCGTGCTGTCGTTCGCAACCGCGGCTTTCCCGCGTTGCGAGTCCCGCCTTTCTGCCAGAGTCTCTGTGAGCGAGAAGGGGTCAGCGCTCCGGCGCAGCACGGAACGGCGCCCTGGGTGCCTGCCTTCGCAGGAGCGCTGGCTTGGTCATAAACGGAACAGGCGAACGTCGATCCGGTTCTGATTGAGCTGCAAGGCCTTCCGGCCATGGCCGAGAGGACTGATTCCGGTCGCGCCGCCTCCGTCGCCACCGTTACCGGTGCGCCAGCCTCCCTGCGTGGAGTCGTACCCGTCGCCGGATGGCGGCGCTTGTCCTCAGCCCGCCGGCGCGGCGGCCGTGCTGCCGCTCGGCGCATCGGCCTCGATATAGGCGCGCACGATCCTGGTCGGATTTTCGGGCGGTTCACCCTTGGCGATCCGATCGACACCGTCCATGCCGCTGATGACACGGCCGAACACCGTATATTTATGGTCGAGTTGCAGGCGCGGCATCAGCATGATGTAGAATTGGCTGTTGGCGCTGTCCTCGGACTCGGAGCGGGCCATGGACACCGTGCCACGCATATGCGGCAGCCAGGTGAACTCCTGCTTGAGGTCCGGCAGGTCCGATCCGCCGGTGCCGTTGCCCTTGGGGTCGCCGCCCTGTGCCATGAAGCCGTCGATCACGCGGTGGAAGAGCAGCCCGTCGTAGAAATGCTGGCGCGTCAGGGTCTTGATGCGCTCGACATGATTGGGCGCCACGTCCGGGCGGAGCTGGATGCGGACATGGCCGCCGTCCGACAGGTCGAGCACCCAGACATTGTCAGGCGTCGCCGGCACCATGGCGCGCAGCGGCTGGACCGTGGAGAGTTCCGCTTCGTTGCGCAGCGTCGCGGCGTCCTTCTTGGCGCGGTTGGCAAGCTCGGCCTCCCGCGCGACATCCTCGGCCGTCCGAGGCTGGGCGTGCGCCGGCAGGGCGCCGGCCACTGCCAGGGCGGCGGCGAACCCGGCCATGAGAATGCGGTGCGTCTTGGGCATGCTGGTCCTGCTCATCCGTCTCTTCATGCCCGCTCTTGGCTGAACCGGCAATGACCCGTCAACCGCGCCGTGCATCGGCAGCGCCGATTTGGGCCAGCACATCGGCTCGCACGCTGGGCGTCACGAAGCGGGAAATGTCTCCGCCGAGCGCCGCGATCTCCTTGACCAGCCGCGAGGCAATGGGCTGGAGCGCCACGTCCGCCATCAGAAACACCGTCTCGATGCTGGAATCGAGATACTGGTTCATGCCGGCCATCTGATACTCATATTCGAAATCGGCAACGGCGCGCAGGCCGCGCAGGATGATGCTGGCCCCCTGTGCGCGCGCGAAATGGATGAGCAGCGTATCGAAGGCGACCACCTCGATCTGCGCGGGCATGCCGGTGCATTCGCGGCGAATCATCTCCAGCCGCTGGTCGAGCGGGAAGAGCGGCGACTTGGAGGGATTGGTGGTGACGCCGATCACCAGCTTGTCCACCAGCTTCGCGCCCCGGCGGATGATGTCCATATGGCCCAGCGTGATCGGGTCGAAGGTGCCGGGGTAGAGGCCGATGCGCATGGCGGTTGCTGCCCTCGCTGGATGTCAGTGCGAACGGAGAATGGCGAAATCGGCAATGTCGCGCAGCAGCGCGGCCTGCTCGCCGAAGCCGGCGACATGGGCCTTGGCCTGATCGACCAGCGCCCGGGCCTGCGCGCGCGCGCGCTCGACCCCGATGAGCGAGACGAACGTGGCCTTGCCCGCGGCGGCGTCCTTGCCCACGGCCTTGCCGGCCAGGGCCGCGTCGCCCTCCACGTCGAGCAGGTCGTCGGCGATCTGGAATGCCAGGCCCAGGTCGCGCGCATAGCCGCGCAGCGAGCCGCGCCCTTCCTCGCTCACACGGCCCAGGATTGCGCCGGCCTCCACGCAGAAGTCGATGAGCGCGCCGGTCTTGAGCTGCTGGAGCCGCGTCACGGTGGGCAGGTCGAAGCGGGTGGTCTCGGCCATCAGGTCCATCATCTGGCCGCCGGCCATGCCCGATGGGCCGCTCGCCTGCGCCAGCGCGCGCACCAGTTCGCAGCGCACGAACGGATCGGGATGCGTGCGTTCGTCGACGAGGACGGAGAAGGCGAGATCGTGCAAGCAGTCGCCCGCCAGGATCGCCGTCGCCTCGCCATAGGCGCGGTGCGCGGTGGGCTTGCCGCGCCGCATGTCGTCATTGTCCATGGCCGGCAGATCGTCGTGGATCAGCGAATAGACGTGGATGCATTCCACCGCGAGGCCGGCGCGCAGGGCACTCTCCTCGGAGACGTTGAAGAGGTCGCAGCTCGCCTTGACCAGCAGCGGGCGCAGCCGCTTGCCGCCGCCGATGGCGCTGTGGCGCATGGCCTCGTAGAGGCGGCTGCGCTGGTCGTCGGGCACGGTGAGGAGAATGTCGAACTGGCGGTCGATGGCGTCGGCCATCCGGGCCATCGCGTCTTCGAGCCGGGACGGTGCCGCGACGCGCATTGTCCTGTCAGGACGCCGGGAAGGGGGCGGTCTTGTCGGCTGCGCCCTCGGCGCCGCCCACGATCTGCTCGATGCGGGCCTGCGCCGCTTCCAGCCGCTTCTGGCACTGGGCGCGCAGCTTGTCGCCTTCGGCATAGAGCGTGATCGACCGGTCGAGCGGCACATCGCCGCGCTCGAGCTGCTGCACGATCGCTTCCAGCCTTTGCAGGGCGTCCTCGAAGCTCAGTTCGTCCATGTCGACCGGGTCTGCCATGTCCGATGCATTGACCCGCGCGGCGGGGCCGGTCAAGGCTGCATCGCGCGGGCCGGCCGCAAAAAATCGCCGGAATGTCATGGAAATGGTGTTGACGTGATCCATTAGAGCCGCAATAGCGAGCGCGCTATGCACCATCGTCTCATGCACGCCAGCCTCCCGTTCGCCCTTGCCGCTGCCTTCGTTCTTGTCGGATGCAAGCAGCAGGCCGAGTCCTTCAACGACACCATTGTCGATCCGCAGGCCGCAGCGCTGGCAAATGCCGCGCCCGTCGTCGCCCCGCCGATGATCAAGTCCAGCCACAGCTACCGCTGCAAGGACAACAGCCTCATCTACGTCGATTTCATGACGGACGGCACGACCGCGAACTTCAAGGCGGAGAAGAGCGGCCCGCTCACCACGCTCAAGGCGCCTGAGGCCGGCCAGCCCTTCGTGTCGGAGGATGGCTCCAAGACCATCACCGGTTCCGAGAACGAGATCACCTACAACGGCCAGAGCTGCAAAGCCGGCTAAAGAGGAGCGGCGGATTTCCGGTCCGTCCGGGTTCATAAGGGGCCGGCCCAGCGGGGCTGGCCCTTTTCCTTTGCAGGGGCGTGGCCAAACGACACAGCCGGCGCCCGCCGCGCTGCGTGCGCTGCCGGTACGGCTATGAACAAGATGGCTAATTGCTAGCCGTCCCCACGACTCGCGGTATCATCCTCTGGCGAAAGGCCGGAATTCCTTTGTTGGAGTGGCCGCCGACTCGGCCTGCCTTTCGTGGACCGACACCGGAGCGCCGATCAGCGCCACAGTCGCCTGACTTTGCCCTGACCGGGCTGGATCGTCATTCGGCTGCGGACCGGGCGTCGCTAAGCCGGTCGGCACGGCAAGGCAGTGCTCGGCCGACAAGCCGGGCGCGGCAGCCCGGCCGCTTCGCGATGCTCGGGTCTGGCGCCGCGCCGTTGCCGGAGTGCGCACCCGCTTCTCCCGATCGTGGCGACCGCGCGCTGTCGGCACAATGGCAAGGCGGGCCTCGCGCGGCCGGCCTTTTCCGTTTTCCGGCCTCGCTTCTCCGCGCGATGGCTTCCCTTTGCGGTCGCCCCGGACTAAGGGGCGCTCATGTCGACCAACGCTTCCGCCATCACGCCCGAAATCGTCGCCGAGCATGGGCTCAGCCCGGAGGAATATGACCGCGTCGTCAAGGCAATCGGCCGCGAGCCGAACCTGACCGAGCTGGGCATCTTCTCCGTCATGTGGTCCGAGCACTGCTCCTACAAGTCGAGCCGTCTCCACCTCAAGAAGCTGCCGACGCAGGCGCCCTGGGTGATCTGCGGGCCTGGCGAGAATGCCGGCGTGATCGACATTGGCGACGGGCAAGCCGCCATCTTCAAGATGGAGAGCCACAACCACCCGAGCTACATCGAGCCCTATCAGGGCGCCGCGACGGGCGTCGGCGGCATCCTGCGCGACGTGTTCACCATGGGCGCGCGGCCGGTCGCCAACATGAACGCGCTGCGCTTCGGTCGGCCGGAGCATCCCAAGATGCGCCACCTCATCAGCGGCGTGGTGCGCGGCATTGGCGGCTATGGCAATTGCGTGGGCGTGCCCACCGTGGGCGGCGAAGTGAACTTCCACCCGTCCTATGACGGCAATATCCTGGTCAACGCGATGACCGTGGGCGTCGCGCAGACCGACAAGATCTTCTATTCGGCGGCCTCGGGCGTGGGCAATCCCATCGTCTATGTCGGCTCCAAGACCGGGCGCGACGGCATTCATGGCGCGACCATGGCGAGTGCGGACTTCGGCGAGGATTCCGAGGAGAAGCGG
>DASRXY010000289.1:0-2165 GCA_035654035.1 Sphingobium sp.
ACGGTCGGGCCGGCCGCGCCCGATCTCCCGCAGAGTCCGCACTTCGCCGATCTGGAAGCGCTGCTGACGGCGGGGCCGCCGGTGGAGGCCGTGGCCATCTGCACGCCGCCGCAGGTGCGCCACGCGCTGGCGCAGGCTGCCCTCGCACGCGGGCTGCATGTGCTGCTGGAGAAGCCGCCCGGCGCGACACTCAGTGAGGTTGCCGCGCTCCGCCAGGCCGCCGCCCGGGCTGGGGTGACCCTCTATGCGAGCTGGCACTCGCGCTTCGCGGCCGGCGTGGCGCCAGCGCGGGAATGGCTCGCGCAGAAGCGGATCGAACGCGTATCGATCGTCTGGCGCGAGGATGTGCGCGTCTGGCACCCGGGGCAGACGTGGATCTGGCAGGCCGGCGGGCTCGGCGTGTTCGATCCGGGGATCAACGCGCTCTCCATCGTCACGGAAATCCTGCCGGATACGCTAATTCTTGAGAGCGCGGTCCTCCATGTCCCCGCCAATTGCAGCGCGCCCGTCGCCGCACAGATCGAGATGCGCCTGGGCAATGGAGCGCCGGTGAGCGCGGACTTCGATTTTCTGCAAACCGGCCCGCAGAGCTGGGACATTGCGGTGGAGACCGACGCCGGCCTCCTCAAGCTCGGCATGGGCGGCGCAGTGCTCACGCTGCCTGATGGCGAGCAGATGTCGCAGGATGCGGAATATCCCGCGCTTTACGCGCATTTCGCGGATCTGGTGCGGCGCGGTGCAAGCGATGTTGACCTCCGCCCGCTCGCGCTTGTGGCCGACGCCTTTCTGGTAGGACAGCAGAAAAAAGCCGCGCCGTTCATCGAGTGAAGCGGCGCGGCCAAGAGAGGAGATGACGGCAAGATGCCGTCCGCTCCGTTGGGCTCAGGAATCGATCTGGACCACAACCACGGATTTGGAGGGCAGCTCGAAGGTGACGCCCCCGGCATCAACCCTGCCCGCCAGAGGACGCGGCACCACGACATCGGGCGCCGTGAACTCGTTGATGCTGGCCACGCTGGGCGCAGTCAGAACCTCGCCCTGCGCCGCCTTGACGGTCACGCCATCGAACCGCACGCGGACATTGGCGGGCCGCCTGGGATCGACGTTGACCATCGCCAGCCACAGCTTGCCGTCCTTGGCCCGCGCGGCAATCGCGTCGACACGGGGCAGGCTGATGTCGCCCTGCACGAAGCTGCCCGCATCGAAGCTGACCGGTACGAACGTCGCATCCTGGAAGGGCACGTACATCTTGTACACATGATAGGTCGGCGTCAGGACCATCTTTTCCTTGTCCGTCAGGATCATGGCCTGCAGGACGTTGATCATCTGGGCGATGTTGGTCATCCGCACGCGGTCGGCGTGACGGGCGAAGATGTTGATGTTGAGCGCCGCGAGAATGCCGTCACGCAACGAATTCTGCTGCACGAGGAAGCCGGGATCGGTGCCCGGCAGCGGCGCCAGCCAAGCGCCCCACTCGTCGATCACCAGCGCGACCTTCTTCTCCGGATCATATCTGTCCATGATCGCGCTATGCTCGGCGATGATGCCGTCGATCTTCAGCGTGGCGCGGATCAGCTTGGCATAATCCGTCTCGTCAAAGCCCGTGCTCGGCAGATGCGGCGGCCAGCCGTCGGTGGTGTAGCTGTGCAGCGAGAGGCCCTGAATGTCCCAGGCCCAGTCATGGTCCTTCCACGCCTTCATGACCGCTTCGGTATAGCTGCCGTCATTGTCGTTGGGGCCAACGGCAATGCGCTGCATCACATCGTCGCCCTCCTGCTGCGCGGGATTGAAATTGTGCGTGAAGCGGGCAAAGCGCTTCATCAGGTCCACATAATGGTCGGGCCGCATCGAGCCGCCACAGCCCCAGCTTTCGTTGCCGAGGCCGAGGAACTTCACTTTATAGGGCTTGGCGTGACCGTTCGCCGCCCGCTCCTTACCGGCCGTGCTCGACGCGTCCGCAGTCATGTAGGCAACCCAGTCGGCCGCCTCCTCGATGGTGCCCGAGCCCATGTTCACCGAGACATAGGCCTCCGTGCCGACCTGCTGCACGAAGTCCATGAACTCGTCGGTGCCGAACGTATTGGGTTCTGCCGCGCCGCCCCAGTTGGTGTTGACCCGAACGGCGCGCTTCGCGGCCGGGCCGATGCCGTCGCGCCAATGATATT
>DASRXY010000290.1:0-5501 GCA_035654035.1 Sphingobium sp.
CATAGGCGAAATAGCCGACCAGACAGGCGAGTGCTGGCGGCAGCTCCGGGTCGACCTCCGCGCGGCATTCGGCGACGAGCGCGCGCAGGGCGGCGAGCGGATCGGCCTCCAGCGGCGCGAAAGCCTCGCGATCCGTGCGCCAGTGGCGGTTGATCTCCGATTGCCGGCCAAAAGCGCGAAAGACGAGATCCGGCGCAATGCCGATAAGGCTATAGCGCCCGCGCACCGCGCCGCCCTCGACGGATTCGAGGATGAAGTCGCCGCGCCCCGGCTCGATCAGCTTGATCGCTGCTGAAACCGGCGTCTCGGTATCGGCGATGATGCGTTGCCAGACGAGGGTGGAGCGCCCCTGGGCGAGGGCGGCGCGTGCGGCGGCGTGGCTGTCTTGCGCGGGGCTGGTCAAGGTGCGGCCTTACTGCGCCAGGCCATTGGCCTCGCGCAGCGCCTTTTCGACGGCGGCGATGGCGGTCAGGTTGCGCGATACCTTGAGATCCCGCTCGATCGCGCCGATGAGCTGGGTCATATATTCATTGCCCAGCACATTGGCGAGGCCGGCGCGGGTCGAATCCATCAGCTGCGTATTGGGCCGCGGATCCTCCGGCGTCACTTTCGCCAACCGCACCACGACGAAGCCCAGATTGTTCTCCATCGCCACGACACGCGCAGAATTGACCTGCATGGTGAGCAGCGCGCGCAGCGGCGGCGGCGCGCCGGTCTGCTGGTTGAGCTGGATGCGGCGCACGGCGAGCGGCTGGCGCGGCAGACCGGCGATGCCGGCCTGCTTGAGCGCTTCCTCAGGCGCCACGCCCTTGTTCATGAGCGCAGACGCCTTGTTGGCGGCCTCGCGCGCCTTGGCCGCGCCTTGGGAGAGGCGCCAGGCGAGCACGGCGGCCTCGCGCACTTCGGTGAGCGGCGGCGGACCGGCCGCAACCGTATCACCCGGAATTAGGATGGCGATCTGCTCGTCCGGCTTCACCGGCACGATCTGCGGGTCGTCCGATCCGCTCATCGCAAAGCCGGGCTTGAGCAATGCCTGCACCGTCTCGTCGGCCTGGTAGGCCGGGTCGCGCAGATTGCGGCCCTCGCCGGTGAGGAGCGGCGTCTCGGCGATCTGGAGGTCGTTTTCCTTGGCGAGGTCGGTGAGCGTGGCGCCTTCGCCCAGCCGGCCGTCGAGCTGGTTCACGAAATCGGCGAACAGCTCCTTGGCCTTGCGCTCACGCAGCTCGGCGGTCAGTTCGGGCCGCACCTGCTCCAGCGCCTTGCCGGGCACACTGCGGATGTCGTCGACATGGATCAGCGCCCAGCCCAGTGCCGTGCGGAACGGCCCGACGAGTTGGCCCTTGCCGGCGGCGAAGGCGGCCTTGGCGGCATCGGCGCTGGTCTGCGATGCTATAGCGGCCTGCTCGGCGGCCTGAGTGCGCGATGCGGACAACCCGGCCTCACGGGCCAGATCGGCGAGCGTCTTGCCGCCTGCTGCCTTGGCGGCGAAATCCTTGGCCTGCGCTTCGGTCGGCAGAATAAGCTGGCTCAGGTCGCGCGCCTGGCTGGCGGCGAAGTCCTTGGCGCGCGCCTTATAGGCGTCCGCGATCTCTGCCTCGGTGGGCACCGCCTGCGCGTCGAAGCGCTCGCGCGAAAGCAGCACATAGCGCAGCTTGCGCTGCTCGGGCAGGGCGAACTCGTCCGGATTGGCGGTGTAGAAGGCCCGGAGTTGTGCGTCGGTCGGCGCCTTTTCGGGCGCGAAGCGCTGCGAGGGGACGGCGAACATCTCGCCCTCGCGCAGCTCGATCAGCATGGCGGCATAAGGCGGCACCATCGTCTCGGGCGTGCGCGCGCCGGCGGCGGCCGCCATCAGCAGATGCTGGCGGATGATCTGGCCAGTGAAGTCTTCGCGCACTTCCTGTTCGCTGACGCGGTTCTGGCTGAGTATGCTGCGGAACTGGGTCTCGCTGAACACGCCGGTCGCGTCGGCAAAGGCGGGCGTGCGCGCAATCTCGGCATCGACCAGCTTCTTGCTGATCCGCACGCCATGCTTCTGGCCATAAGCGATGAGCGCCTTCACCGAGATCATCTCGTCGAGCACCTGCTGCATGCCGCCCTGCGCCAGGAACTCGGCCATGGTCAGTTCCGGCTGCTCCTGTCGGACGCGTTCGAAGAAGCGCTGGGTGCGGGTCTGGAGGTCGTTCGCGGTGATCGTATCGCCGCTGATCTTGGCGACCTGCGCGGAATTCTGGCCGAGCATGCTGCCGACCGAGCCGGACATGTCGGCCGCCGCAAAGGCGAAGCCGAGCAGCAGCAGCAGCCCCAAAGCGAGATAGCCCCCGATCTTGGTGCGCACCATGCGCCGGAAGAATTGCATGTCCGTCAGTCCGCCTGTCTGCTGTGATCCGTGCCTAGAGCCAGCCGCTTTAGGGCCCCGCATGGCTGGCATCAAGCGCGCAGTGCCCCGTTGCCGCCCCGCCGGGGTCTGGCGTTGCCCGAAAGGCTGGACAAAGCCGCCCGCGCCGTCCATCGCCCTCGCTTCATCACTATGTCCAGCCAGTGCAGAGGGGAAGACGAGCCATGACGCAGCGACGCAAGCTGATCGCGGGCAACTGGAAAATGAACGGATTAAAGGCGCAACTGACCGAAGTGAGCGCTATCGACGCGCTCGCTGCGGGGCGCGGCGACGTGGATGTGGCGCTGTTCGTGCCTGCGACGCTCATCGCCGCCGCAGCGCCGTTGGCGCCGCACATGGTTATTGGCGGGCAGGACTGCCATCAGGCCGAATCCGGTGCCTATACTGGCAATGTCTCGGCGGCGATGCTTGTCGAGGCCGGCGCGCGCGGGACCATCGTGGGTCATAGCGAGCGCCGCGCCTACCAGCATGAGAGCAGCGCCGATGTTGCCGCCAAGGCGGCCCAGGCGCACAAGCACGGCCTTCAGGTGGTGCTCTGCGTGGGCGAGACGCTGGAGACGCGCGAGCAGGGCGACGACATCGCCCATGCCTTCGTCTCGGACCAACTCGTCGCCTCGCTGCCCGAGGGCGCCGATCCGGCCTGGCTGGTGATCGCCTATGAGCCGGTCTGGGCGATCGGCACCGGCAAGGTCGCCACGCCCGCGCAGGTCGCTGCCATGCACAAGGCCCTGCGCGCCACGCTCATCAAGATGCTGGGCGAGCCCGCCGGCAATGCCATGCGCATCCTCTACGGCGGCTCGGTGAGCGGCGACAATGCCGCCGACCTGCTCCACACCGACAATGTCGACGGCGCCCTTGTCGGCGGCGCCAGCCTGAGCGCCGCCAAATTCGCGCCGATCATCGCGGCGGCATAGAAGGATCGCGGGCGGCATAGAAGGAAAGTAGCTGGGGCTGGCTTGCCATATGCAGGCCAGCCCAGTATGAGATTTCACGATGCGGTTTGGGGGAAACCGTTGAGTGAAATACTTCACTGAAATCGTCGGGCTGAGAATCTATCTCGCCCTGTGGGTTGCAGTTGGGCATGGGCTGCAACTGGCCGGATTTCTTGCACCTACAAATCTGCTGATGGACATTCTGCTGTCGGGCAGTGACGCGGTCGCCGTGTTCATGATTGTCAGCGGTTTCGTCATCACCAACCTTCTGCTCAGCAAGCAGGAGAGTTATGCACGCTATATTACGCGGCGCTTCTTCCGGCTCTATCCCGCCTATGTGGTGTGTTGCATCATCGGCTATTTTCTGGCCGACGATTGGGTTCGGATCGTCGATGAAGCTCCCTGGCGTGCCATGGAGGGCTGGGCGAATTATGCAGCCGGTGTGCACGAGTTGCGCGATGAGGTGACCTTGCGCCTGGCGCCTCATATCGCCCTGCATGCCACGATGCTTCACGGCCTGGTTCCCGTGGAAGTGCTCAATCGCGCGGCGATGACCTTTGTTCCCGCGGCCTGGAGCATTTCACTCGAATGGCAATTCTATCTCGTTGCGCCGCTGGTGCTGATCGCGGTGCGCCGGCCCGCGGCCCTGGCAGCCGCCGCGCTTATCTCCCTGCTGGTCCATTACGCTTATTATCATGGCTGGTTTGGCAGCTATAATATCGGCTCCATGCTCGCCGGTGCGACCCCTTGGTTCGCGATCGGCATTGCCTCGCGCCTGAGCTACGATCGGCTGGCGGCGCTCACCGTGTCGCCGGCGGCCGCCGCAGCCGTTGCCACCTTCGCTCTTCTGACGCTCACAAACAGGTGGATGCCGACGCTCGTCTGGTGCGTCTTCTACAGCTATTGCCTGTGGGGCCGGCATGGGGGCGTGGACGGGCGGCTGTTCCGGCTCGCTTTCACCAGTCGCCCGACCATGCTGTTAGGTGAGGCGAGCTATTCGCTTTATCTCATCCATCGGCCAATGCAGGTCCTGCTTGGCGCGCTCGCTCTGGGGACGATTGCGACCGACCGAACCAGCATGCTCGCCATCCAGTTTGCGGCAATCGCCGTGGCGTTGCCGCTGAGCGTGGCCATGTATTTCTTCATCGAGCGGCCCGGCGTTCGTCTGGGAGCTGCGGTTGCGCGACGCTTGCCGGGGGCCGGCGCTCCGGCCCGGCCTTCGCCCGCACCGAGCAGCGTCTGAGGCAGCCCGGCAGGGCATGGTTCGTCAGGCTGGGGCGGGCAGTGCTTAGTCCAGCTTGCGTACGCCCAGCAGCTCGATCTTGAAAAACAGCGTCGCGCCCCCCGGGATGGGGCCGGCGCCTTCGGGGCCGTAGCCCAGGTCTGACGGGACCGCGATCTCGATGGTGTCGCCCACGCCCATCTGCGGCACGGCGAGCTGCCAGGCGGGGATCAGCCGGGCGAGCGGGAAGGTGGCGGGTTCGCCCCGCTCGAAGCTGCTGTCGAACACGGTGCCGTCGACCAGCCGGCCTTCATAATGCAGCGTGATGAGGTCGCTGACGGCGGGATGCGCACCCGACCCATCGCCGCTGATCGGTCGCCAGCGCAGGCCGTAAGGCAGCACGCGCCAGCCATCTTGCCAGCGCAGTTCCGCCAGCGCGAGCATCTGCTGGTTATGCCAGGCCGCATCCTGAGCGGTGTCCGGGGTGGCCGGCCGCTGCGGCACCGGGTCCGGCGTGGAAGCAAACACGTCGCCATCCTGCGCGTGGAGCCCCGAGGGGAGCGTCATGGCCGCCAGAGCCGCCAAGCTAATCCGTTTCCAATGCCGCACGGGGATTGTCCTTCATCCAAAACGCGTTTGCGGCCCCATTGCGGCAAAGCGCGCGCGGGTCAAATGGGGAAAGCATGGTGCGTCGCAATTTGACCAGCGGCGCAGTATGACGGCGCCATGACCAGCCTCACTGCCTCCGCCATCGTCTGCGCCGTGCGTGCGCATGGCGAGCATGGCGCGATCGTGAGGGTGATGACGGCGGAGGCGGGGCTGCTCGGCGGCTATGTGCCGGGCGGGCGGTCGAGCCGGATGCGGCCGGTGCTGCTGCCGGGCAATATCGTGCGCGGCACCTTCCGTGCCCGCACGGCGGACCAGCTCGCCAGCCTGTCGGTGGAGTTGGAAC
>DASRXY010000291.1:0-14914 GCA_035654035.1 Sphingobium sp.
CGTCCATCTCGATGCGCGGCTGCAGGTCGCGCAGCGCAATATAGAGCTTTTCCAGCGTGTTAAGCGCCATATAGGGGCAGACATTGCAATTACAGTTGCCGTCCGCGCCGGGCGCACCGATGAAGGTCTTTTCCGGCAGAGCAAGCTGCATCTGATGGATGATGTGCGGCTCGGTCGCGACGATCAGCGTGTCGCCCGGCATCGCCTTGGCATAGCCCAGGATGCCACTGGTCGAGCCCACATAGTCGGCATGGTCGAGAATATAGGCGGGGCACTCCGGATGCGCGGCGACCGGTGCGCCGGGATATTGCGCCTTGAGCTTGAGCAGCTCCGTCTCCGAGAAGCTTTCATGCACGATGCATACGCCCGGCCACAGCAGCATGTCGCGGCCGAGCTTGCGCTTCAAATAGCCGCCCAGATGCTTGTCGGGCCCGAAGATGATCTTCTGCTCGGGCGGGATCTGCGCCAGGATCTTCTCGGCCGACGAACTCGTCACGATAATGTCCGAGAGTGCCTTCACCTGCGCGGAGCAGTTGATGTAGCTGAGCGCGATATGATCCGGATGCGCCTCGCGGAAGGCCTTGAACTGCGCGGGCGGGCAACTGTCCTCCAGCGAGCAGCCGGCGTCCATATCCGGCAGGATCACGGTCTTTTGCGGCGAGAGGATCTTGGCGACCTCCGCCATGAAGCGCACGCCGCAGAAGGCAATCACGTCCGCGTCCGTTTCCGCCGCCTTGCGTGACAGCTCGAGACTGTCTCCGACAAAATCAGCAAGATCCTGAATTTGCGGCTTTTGATAATAATGCGCCAGGATGACGGCATTGCGCTCCTTGCGCAGCCGATTGATCTCGGCGACGAGATCGAGCCCTCTCAGATCGTTGACCGGGCCCCCGCCCATTCCGCCGCGTGCGTCCATCTGCCGAATCTCCCAGTTACTGCGGGGGAGATGGCCCCGGGAGCGCGCGGGTTCAAGCCAATATACCCCCGAGCTCCGGAAAGCGGGCGGAAAGGCGCGCCGGTGGCGCCCCGCTGCATCAACCGAGTGCGGCCGCGGGAACGCGCGCCCAGCCCTCCCCCTCCGCGCGCGCTAGGCCGCGCCGCTCCAGGTCGATGAGATGGGCAAGCACCGAGCGGCCGGCGGCGCCGTGCAGGCGCGGATCGATGCCAGCATACATGGCGCGCACCATGTCGGGGATTTGCGCGGGGCCCTCCCCTTCGCAGCCCTGCCGCTCCAGATGGCGCAGGATCTGCCCCTCACGCATTCGCCGGTGGCCCAGCGTACCGCGCACCAGCCGGCGCGGCTGGGCGATCGGCGCGCCGTGGGCAGGGTAATAGACGGCATCGTCGCGCGCCAGCAGCCGGTCGAGCGAAGCGAGATAGGCGCTCATGTCGCCATCGGGCGGCGAGACTACGGTCGTCGACCAACCCATCACATGATCGCCGGTGAAGAGCGCCTGCTCCGGTTCGAGCGCATAGCAGAGATGGTTGGAGGTATGCCCTGGCGTCGCCACGGCGGTGAGCGTCCAGCCGGCGCCCGAGACCGCCTCGCCGTCCGCCAGCACGCGGTCCGGCATATAATCGGGATCGAAGGCGGCGTCGGCGCGCGGCCCGTCATCCTCCAGCGTCAGCGGCGCACAGCCGATCACCGGCGCCCCGGTCAGCGTAGCGAGCGGCGCGGCGGCGGGACTGTGGTCGCGGTGGGTATGCGTGCAGAGGATGGCACGGACGGCCCGCCCATCGATCGCCGCTATCAGTGCCGCAAGGTGCGCGGGTTCCTCCGGCCCCGGGTCGATCACGGCCAGATCGTCGGTCCCGACCAGATAGCTCTGCGTGCCCTCATAAGTGAATGGCGATGGATTGGGCGCGAGGATGCGCGTAACCAGCGGCGAGAGGCGCATGGCCATGCCAGTGTCGGCGCTCAGAGAAGGTGCGGGCGATGCCATGATCCCCATGTGGCAGTTGCCCCACCCCCATTTCAAGGCGTGACGTCACGCGACGCTGCGGCGAATCCCGTCGATCCGTCGCGCGGGGGCCGGTGGATGATGGTGGTGGGCCCGGCAGGACTCGAACCCGCAACCTAGCCGTTATGAGCGGCCAGCTCTAACCATTGAGCTACAGGCCCCCGTTCCACGATCGGCCGCGAAACCGAGAGCCGCCCGTTAGCGGCCAGCCCTCTTTTTGGCAAGCAGGCCCGTAGGGCGTCGCGGCGAGTCCCTGTCCGTACCGGGTCAGGGCTGCTGTGTTTCGAGAACGCCCTCGACCTGGCCGGCGGCGGGCAGCATCAGCTCGAAGGCATCGGCCGAGACCAGCAATTGTCCGCCCATGCGGCCGGCAATGCCGCGCACCAGGCGCAGCGCGAAAGCAAGGCCGAGCGGCGGCGCGTCGGACAGCATCTGGTCGATGGGCGAACTGTGATCGAGCAGGGTCGCCTCGCTCTGCTCGCGCAGCGCGCGCGGCCGTTGGATCGCGACCGAGAGCGTCCCCGTCACCGGCAAATGGCGCATCTGCACAACCAACGGCTCATCCTCGTCAAGTGCCGCATAGCCGGCACGGACGAGATGGACCAGCATCCGCTCGATCTGTTCCCGGTCGCCTGTCACAGCCGGCAGACCCGGGCCCGTCTCCAGCCTGATGCGGTGGCTCCCGGACTGCGCGAAGCGCTGCACGATGGTGCGCAACTGCGCGGTAATGTCGATCGGGTCGCCCGGACTGCGCGCCTCATTGCGCGCGATGCGGCCGGCGAGATCAAGATCGTCGAAGGTTGCCACCAGTTCGCGCGCGTCGGCCAGAATCTGCCCGGCAATCTCGCGATAATCGGCGGAGACGGGCCCGACCAACTGCCCCTCGATCATCTCGGCATAGGCATAGATGGCGCTGAGCGGGGTGCGCAATTCGTGGATGAGCTGGCGCGCGCCCGCGGCGGAAAGGCCGGACCAATCCATCGCGCCGTCGGCCGTAGCCGCCACCGGTTCGGCGTCCGCGCCCGCGCCGACACGCAAGATCTGTTCGTGCGCCAACTCGCGCCGGGCACTCGCCACATAGCCCTGGAAAAGCCCGCTTGCGCGGTCGAAACGCGGCTCGCCGCTGATACGCCACTGCCCGGCCAACAGCCCATCGGCAATGGCGAAACGGGCATCGCGAAAGGCCGCGCGGCGGCGAAAGGCCCCGAGCGCCTGTCCGTCGGCACCGCTGAGGCCGTCCAGCGCCGCCGCGCCGATGGTGAGGCCAATGGCGGCGCCGCGCGGCGCGCCATGAACATAAGTGAACCGGCCCTTCTCGTCGGTCTCGAACCCGAAAGCGTCTACGGCGCCCTCGGGACCGCCGACCACCTGATCGAGCGCGAGGTCGAGCGGCGGCGGGCTCGCTTGCGGTGCTTCCTGCTGGCGGGTGGCCGTAAAGCGCTCGATTCGCTCGACGATCTTACGGATTTCGCTCGGCTCAGGCTCAGGCTCAGGCTCGCGCGCCAGGGCGGCGTTCGCGTCCCCGGTAGCCGCCGGCGCCGGCCCGTCATTGGCCGGGTTGAGCACAAGCGGGCCAGGCGCGGCCGGCAGCGCGAAATCGGTGGAGCCAAAGCGCATGAGCGCATTCTGCGCCGCCGGACCCAGGTCCGTGCGCCGGCGCAGTACGCTGCGCGCGAGCGGGCCCAGCGCGGGAATGATCGCCGCCCAGTCCTCGTCCACGAGTCGCGTGCGGGCCATGACCGCGGTCACCACTGCCGGATGATCCTGCGCCAGAAAGCGACACAGGCGCGCGGAGCGCAGCCGGCCGTCCAACTCCACGATCGCGGCGACACGCTGCTCTGGGCCCAACCGCCGGCACAAGTCTGCCAGCACAGCAAACATAGCGGCGGCATCCTCCTCGCTCAGACGATGCGCCCCGTTCGCGCCGGAGACGTCATGTTGCGCCACCAGGTCGATGCACTGGCGCCAGCGCGTCACTGCCGACGCGGTGCCCTCGCCGCCATTTGCAAGGACAGTGCGCAAAAGATCGTTGAACCGCATGTCTAACCCGGAAGTGCCCCAATTAGCGCCCGATTAACCCTCCGCACGGCCCATAGCCAGCGGCAAAAAACGGGACGTTACATTGTGGGACAATTGCAATCGCTTGGAATTATCTTATAATAAAATTCGTCCGCAGCGAAAGGAAATATCGACACGATGCCGGGCACCGCAATCGACACCATCGACCTCCAGATCCTCGCCGCCCTGCAGGAGGATGGACGCATGACCAATGTCGACCTCGCTGCCCGAGTGGGCCTCACCGCGCCGCCCTGCCTGCGCCGCGTGCGTACGCTGGAGGAACGCGGACTCATCACAGCCTATCATGCCGAAGTCGATCCCGTCGCGCTCGGGTACACGATCATGGTTTTCGCCATGGTCAGCCTCAAGAGCCAGGCCGAAGACGATTTGCGTGCCTTCGAGGCCTATGTCGCCGACCTGCCGCAGGTGCGCGAATGCCATATGCTGAACGGCGAGATCGATTTCGTGCTCAAGGTCGTGGCGCGGGACCTGCGCAGTTTTCAGCAGTTCCTCACCACCAAGCTCACCCAGGCGCCCAATGTGGCGAGCGTCAAGACCTCGCTCACCATCCGCACATCCAAGAACCTGCCGGGCGTGCCAATCGAGCCGTAACCGCTACGTTTCGCCCTGTTCCGGCGCGGATGAGGTTGAAGACATGGGCTTGTCACCGGGAAGCTTATCTTTCTTGATTGCGCCATTCGCCGCGCCCGCAGGTGGTGGACCGGCTACGGCGTTCAACTGGGCTCTGGGGTCCTGCCTACGCAGGAACGCGGCAGTGCTTTAGGTGGGCAGTGGGCCCCCAGAGCGAGAGCACGCGGGTCGACAAAGGATGAGCACTCCGGAGGCCTGTGACAGTCCACAAGCATGGCCGATCGACATCGTTGCGTCAGGAAAGACGCTGATGAGCCAACCGACCCACTCCGCCTTCTGGGCTCCCGCCTGCGCAAGAGCAGGTTGGCGCTCTGTCAGGAGAGGCGTGGCGCTACGTCAGGAGAGGCAAAGTCAGCGCGCGAATAGCCGCCGTGCGCGAATGCGCTGGATACCCACGCGCTCCGGCGGCCCGCGAACAGGCCGCCGGAGGTACGTAACCGGCCTCAGCTTGCCTTGGGCGTGCTGAGCCAGAGTTCCCAGAGATCGGCGATGTCGCGCCGCACGCCGGGGCCCTTCACGGAGTCGAAGGCCGCCTTCGCGCCAGCCGTGTCGCCGGACTTGGCGAGCGCGATACCGAGACGGGTGGCCACCTCGTTGGGCTCGACGCCGCCCTTGGTCTGGGCGGTGCGGAACAGCTCCACGGCCTTGGCATAGTCGTTATAGCCGATGAAGGCATTGGCGGTGGACGCCACAGACTTGCCGTCGGGCGCCTTGGCAGCGTCCGCCACCGAAGAAGTGAGCGAGCTGCGATCCTTGGCGATGCCGTCCGAGGCGAGCTTGTAGAGATCGCTCAGGTCGCTGTCCTTCACCACGCCGCGCGCCTTGCCGGCATCGTAAAGCTCCTTCACCTCACCCGGCAGGCCCAGCTTCCACGCCACTTCGGCATAGGCATTATAGTCGTTGACCTGATTCATCGCGTTGGCGGCCAGCATCAGGCGATAAAGATCGAGCGATTCCGTCCGCGTGATGTCGCGATGTGCGTCGAGGACGGTGAGCAGCACCAGCTTCCAGTTCTCCTGGGTCGGCGCGGCCTTCAGCAGCTTGTTGCCCCAGCTCAACGCGGTATCGGGGCTGGCGACCCGGGCGATCTTGAAGCCACGGTCGAAGAAGCTGACCGGCGTGGCAGTGCCGTCGGGCATAGGCAGCTCGGTGGCGCGCTGGAGATCGGCCAGACCGGACACCGCCAGTGCTTTGTTGGCGTCGTTGATGGTCGAGCCGCCGCTATTCTCCACCGCCTGGCCGAACTTGGCCTCGGCAAGCTGGTAATAGGTGGCGGCATTGACCACGCCATGATCGATGGCGGCCTGCAACGCCTGCTGCGCGGCAGCAAAATTGCGGTCTTCAATCAGATAGGTCTGGCCAAGCACCTGCTCGTAGCTGGCGCGGTCCTTGACCGGCGTGCGGTCGTTCTTGACGAGGCGCTCCAGCGCGGCCTTCTGCGCGGCCTTGTCCTGGCTGCCGACGCTATACTGGAGCATCACCAGCCCATAATGATAGTCGTCGTCCGGCGAGGCCACGGCCGCGGCGGCCGCATCGAGCAACGGCTTGGCCTCTGCGAAATTATTGGCCTTGAGTGCGTTCTGCACCGGATTGATGGCCTTGCCATAAGCAGGAGTCAGGGTCAGCTTGGCGCCTTCGCCTTCCGCCTGCTCCTTCTCGTCCTTCTTCTTCGCCGCGTTCGCGGGGATCGCGAGCCCAGCCGCCGCGACCAAGGCGAACGACAGGGCGGCAGTGGAAAACAGACGCATGAATGATCCTCCAGACTAAGACGTCTTCCGCTCAAAAGCGGCCGGCACAATTCCCGGACATGAAACAAGCCCCGGTAACAGGGCGCGCGTGAACAGCGATTGAACGCGCTATAACCGGCGCGCTTACGCTTGTCATCGCCGCGCGTCACGCGGAAACGAAGAGCAGTGCTCTGCTGTCGACGGAATGAGCCGCCGCCAGACCTTCATCAGCGCGTGGCGGGGATTTTTGCTGGCTTTCGGCGCGCGTGGCCGCTAGTCCTGTGCATCCTATTTCACCGATCACAGCCATAAGAGAAAACGCTTGAGCAGCGACGACACCGTCATCGCCGAACCTTCGGACATCAGCCCGGTCAGCATCGTCGACGAGATGAAGTCGAGCTATCTCGACTATGCCATGTCGGTCATCGTCAGCCGCGCCCTGCCGGACGTGCGCGACGGCATCAAACCCGTGCACCGCCGTATCCTTTGGGCCGCGCAGGAAGGCGGCTATGTCGCCGGCCGGCCCTATCGCAAATCGGCCAACATCGTCGGCGACGTGATGGGCAAATATCACCCGCACGGCGACAGCGCGATCTACGACGCGCTCGCCCGCATGGTGCAGCCATGGTCGATGCGCGTGCCGCTGATCGACGGCCAGGGCAATTTCGGCTCAATGGACCCCGATCCGCCGGCGGCCATGCGCTACACTGAGTCCCGCCTCGCCAAGGTGGCCAATGCGCTGCTGGACGATATCGACAAGGATACGGTCGACTTCCAGCCCAACTATGACGCCTCGCGGCCCGAGCCTTCGGTGCTGCCGGCGCGCTTCCCCAATCTGCTCGTCAACGGCGCGGGCGGCATCGCGGTCGGCATGGCCACCAACATTCCGCCGCACAATCTCGGGGAGGTATTGCGCGCCTGCAAGGCCTATATGGACAATGGCGCCATCACCACCGAGGAATTGATGGAGATCGTGCCGGGGCCCGATTTCCCCACCGGCGCGCTGATCCTGGGTCAGTCCGGCGCGCGCTCGGCCTATAATACCGGGCGCGGCTCCATCATCATGCGCTCGCGCCACGAGATCGAGACGATCCGGGGCGACCGCCAGCAGATCGTCCTCACCGAGATTCCCTTCCAGGTCGGCAAGGCCGGTCTGGTCGAGAAGATCGCCGATGCTGCCAAGGACAAGCGTATCGAGGGCATCAGCGACATTCGCGACGAATCGAACCGCGAGGGCGTGCGCGTCGTCATCGAGCTGAAACGTGACGCGACGCCGGAGGTGGTGCTCAATCAGCTGTGGCGCCACACGCCGGCGCAATCCAGCTTCCCGGCCAACATGCTGGCGATCCGTGGCGGGCGGCCCGAGCTGCTCAACCTGCGTGACATCATCGAAAGCTTCGTGCGCTTCCGCGAGAACGTCATCACGCGGCGCACCAAGTTCGAGCTGGCCAAGGCCCGCGAGCGGGCGCACATCCTGCTCGGCCTCGTCGTCGCGGTCTCGAACCTCGACGAAGTGGTGCGGCTGATCCGCGCCTCGGCAAGCCCCGCCGCCGCGCGCGAGGCGTTGCTGGCCCGCGCCTGGGCAATCGCCGACATCGCGCCCTATCTGCGCCTGGTCGAGGCGCAGGACACGGAAAATCTGGGCGAAAGCTACTATCTCTCCGAGACCCAGGTGCGCGCCATCCTCGACCTGCGCCTGCACCGCCTGACCGCGCTCGGCCGCGACGAGGTGGGCAGCGAGCTGGAGGGTCTTGCCACCGCCATCGAAGGCTATCTGGAGATCCTGGGCTCGCGCGTGCGCCTCTACGAGATCATGCGCGAGGAATTCGACGCCATCGAGGCTGAGTTCGCCACGCCGCGCCGCTCGACCATCGCGCCTGCCGCCGACGGCATCGAGGACGAGGACCTCATTGAGCGCGAGGAGATGGTCGTCACCGTCACCATGCAGGGCTATATCAAGCGCACCGCGCTCGACAGCTTCCGCGCCCAGAATCGTGGCGGCAAGGGCCGCGCCGGCATGGCGACCAAGGACGAGGACGTCGTCACCGAGCTGTTCGTGACGAGCACGCACAATCCGGTGCTGTTCTTCTCCACCCACGGCAAGGTCTATCGCCTCAAGGTATGGCGCCTGCCCGAGGGCGGCCCGGCCACACGCGGACGGCCGATGGTCAACCTGCTGCCGCTGGCCGAAGGCGAGACGATCCAGACCGTGCTGCCCCTGCCTGAGGATGAGGCGCAATGGGCGAACCTCAGCGTCATGTTCGCGACCGCGAAGGGATCGGTACGCCGCAACAGCATGGACGCCTTCGCCAACATTCCCTCGAACGGCAAGATCGCCATGAAGTTCGAGGGCGACGACGCCGACGACCGGCTCATCGGCGTCGCGCTGCTCACCCAGGATGACGACGTGCTGCTCGCCTCCCGCCAGGGCAAGGCCATCCGCTTCCGTGCCGAGGACGTGCGTGAGTTCCAGAGCCGCAACTCCACCGGCGTGCGTGGCATGACGCTGAAGACCAATGGAGCCGGCGCGGCCGACGAGGTCATCTCGCTCTCCATCCTGCGTCGTGCCGGTATCAAGGACATGGACGAGCGCGAGGACTATCTGCGCTTCGCCCCCTGGAAGGGGGAGAAGGAGGGCGAGCCAGCCATGAGCCCCGAGCGCTATGAGGAGCTGCGCGCACGCGAGCAGTTTATCCTCACGGTCTGCGCCAACGGCTATGGCAAGCTCAGCTCCGCCTTCGAGTATCGCCGCACCGGGCGCGGCGGTCAGGGCATCACCAATATCGACAACATCGAGCGCAACGGCCTTGTCGTCGCGAGCTTCCCGGCCAGCCAGGCGGACCAGCTCATGCTCGTCACCAATCAGGCCAAGCTCATCCGCATCGGCCTGGATAGCCTGCGCGTCATCGGCCGCGGTTCAGCGGGCGTGCGCCTGTTCGACGTGGCGGACGACGAGTATGTGGTGAGCGTCGCCCGCATCGAGGACAGCTCGCAGGACGACGAGGCGGATAACGCCGAGGAGAATGGCGAAGCCGAAGGCGGAAGCGAGACGACGGAGGCCTGACGCGCCGCCCACGCGGCATCGAAATCTCTCCGCTCATGATTGAGCCGCCGGGGCTGCGAAAGCAGAGCACCGGCGGCCAAGCCTATCGGTGAGGTCCGGGCCTCCTGCTTTCGCGGGAGAGCTGAGTCTATTTTGATGGGATAGCCTGCTCGCGGCAACGCAGCCGTCAGGCCTGCGGGCCGCCACCGTTCCCTGCCGCCTCCCAAAGCGGTTCGAAGGGGATGCCCGCGGAGCCAAGAAGGCCAGCCATATGGCTCATCCGGCGCACGTCGGAGGCATCAGGAACCAACACCGCCTCCCCACCCATTGGCTCTGAGTCCAACGCCCCTGTGTTCCTGCGCAGGCAGGATTAGCTCAGCCGCTCCGGGGCCTGCCCGCGCAGGAGCATAAGCGGGTTCAATGGGTGAGCGCCGGTGCACGGAGCAGTAGAAGGCCCACGGCAACGCGACAGGTCGCTCAGGGCTTCCAACATCATGCCCGATACACTGCGCCCAGCCTCAGCGCAGCCGAGTCCCTGCCCCGCTCAAACCCACTGGGCCAGCCAGTCCGCCAACGCCTGCGGAGTCATGCTGCGCGCGTCAGACAGGGCGAAGAGGCGGTCCTTGTTGAGCAGCTTGCCCGTCTTGGGATCGACCACCAGCAGCGCGGGTACGCCCTTGAGGGTGGTCACGCCGAACTGCCGGGGAATCTGCGCATTGCGGTCGAAGCGGCCAACATCCACCATCACCATGACATAATGCTTGCGAATGAAGGCCTGCACTTCCGGCAGGGCCATGACGCCGGCAAGCACGCGGCAATCCGGGCACCAGTTGCCACCCAGATCGATGAGCAGCGTCTTGCCTTCCCTGGCGGCCTGCGCCTTGGCGGCGGCCACCTGCCTATCGGCATCCGCTTTCTCGTCATAGGGAAGCGGCAGCGGCTGCGGCAGCTTGGCAATATTCTTCAGACTGACGCGCGGCGCGGTGGCCCCCGGCACCGGGGCGGCGAGCCCCAGCAGGGCCAAAACGGTCAAGGCGCGCAAGGGAAATCGAGGAGTCATCGTTCGTTCCTTTCGGGCAGGCGCCTGAACGGCGAGGGCCGCCGGAATGCTGGGTCACCCTGGGTTGAGGACTCAAATTATAATTTCGTCGTTCCCGCGAGAGTCCCGCTTTCGCGGACACGACGGAGGGAAATGGCACCGTCCGGTATTCGCGGGCACGCGTCGATCTTCAATCTAGGGCGCCCTCACCCCGCTGGCCAGCGGGGCATTCTTTACGCCGCCAAAGCCATGCTGTGGGCCCGCGCACCGCCCTTCGCAGGCGAACGCCGTCCTACAGCATGTAGAGATCGGCCACGGTGGGGATGCAGTCGTTCATCAGCGTGATCGTCTTCGCCGCGATCAGCCAGCCCTCTCCCTCGCGGCGGAAGACGTGGCGGTAATGGCCGAAGAACACATGGGTGCGGTCGGCGCGCGGATCGTAATGATGCGCCGTGAAGGCCGAGAGAACCACCGCCTCCCCGTCCCCGGTGCCATCCGCCTCCACGATCACATTGCCCACCAGATGCGTCACCCGCGCCGGGATCTGTGACGCATTGGAGAGCCCCGAGCGCATCCGCCAGACGCGATCAACCAGGTTCTCCCGGCCCTCATAATAAATGAGCGACAGCTCGGTATTCGGGTCGCTGGTCGGCGTCGTCTCATCCTTCCACGCCGGCATCCAGAAAACCACGTTCGGCGCATACATCGCCAGCCAATCGTCGAAGCGGCGCTCGTCCAGCGCCCGGGCCTCGCGATAGAGCAGTTCCTCGGCGGCGCTGCGCGTCAGGCCGCTCATGCCGCCGCCTGTCCCGCATCGAGCGCGCCGGCCATGCGCCGCGCCCATTCGCGATAGTAGCTCTGATAGACCGTCTCGTCGCACAGGCGCGAATTCCCCTCGATGGACCAGTCCGGCGCCAGGCCGATCTGCCCGGACAGCGGACTGGCTCCTTCGCGCCGCGTGGCCATGCCGCGCTGATAGCCTTGCAGCCAGGGCGCCACCTTGCCGGCGAAACCGCGCTGACAATCCTCATAGACCACGGTGTCATCCGGCGTCGCCATGCCGGAAGGATTGAAGAAATCCTCATATTGCCGGATGCGCTGCCGCCGTGCCGCCGCGCTCTCGCCCTTGGGACCGATGCACCACGTGCGCATGCGCGTGCGCCCCGGCGCCAGCGGCTCGATGACGCGGAGCTGGCTGGAGGCATTTTCCGCCACCTGGAAATTGGGGAACAGCGTCAGGTTGCGCATGTTGAACATCCAGTCGCGCCGCGCGGGGCCCACGCGCTCTTCCAGCCAGTCGGCCCGCTCGAACAGTGCCGATGCGGCCGAGGGAGCAGCCAGGCCAAAATTGAGCACATGCCCAAACGGGAAGCTGAAGGTGCCCGAGACGATCTCGTCGTCCTCACCCGACCAGTGGCGCTGCGCGTCCATTGCCGAGGTAAAGCTGGAGCCGCTTGCGGCCTCCGCCGCCTTTCGCCGTTCGAGCAGGCGAATGTAGCTGGGGTGTGCGGACGTGAAGTGATAATTATCCGAGCAGTTCTCCAGTTGCAGCTTCCAGTTGCCCTCATAAGTGAAGCTGACGCCGCCGGGGATCAGTTCCACGCCCTCTTCGCTCTGGTCGGCGATCAGATCGAGCAGCTTGGCGGTCTCGCCCAGCCAGTCGGCAAGCGGCGGAACATCCGCACTCAGGCTGCCGAAGACGAAGCCTTTATAGACACCGAAGGCCGGCAAGGCCGCCAGGTCGTGGCTGTCCGCGTCGAAACCCGGCGTGTAGCAGCCGCCCTGCTTCCACTTGATGGCCTTGTTGCGCCCGCTGCTATCGAAGCTCCAGCTATGATAGGGGCAGACAAGCTGGCGGGCATGGCCGCAGGCGGCGTGGGCGATTCGTGCGCCCTTGTGCGGGCAGCTGTTGACGAAACCGCGCAGCACCCCGTCACCGCCGCGCATGACCAGCGCCGGCACGCGGCCCATATTGACCGTGAAAAAATCATGCGGCCCCGCCGCCTGGCATTCCAGCCCCAGGAACAGCCAGCCGCTCTCAAAGATGTGCCGCATCTCCAGCTCGAAGAGATCGGGATCGTCGAACATGGCGCGGTGGATGCGGAAGACGCCCTCGTCCGGGCGATCGTCGATGAGGGCACCAAGGCGCGTCACGCTGCTTCTCCTCGCTCACGCGGCCGTCCGCCGGCGCTGTGGCGTCGTATTCCGCGCATGGATGCACCAGGCGGCGGCGGATTGCCAGCGCTCGCTCGGGATCATGCGCTTGACGCGGCGGCCGAACGGGCCTTCACCCGGGGCATGACGCAGCAAGGCGACTCCATCCGCATCGAAGGCACGCTGGTGCGCGAGAGCGCCGGCTTCGCTCTGCGCGCCGAGCGCGGCGTGCTCTACCATCTCCAGCTTCATCGCGTGCCGGTCGATCTCGTCGAAAAGCGCGTGTGCGTCACCGGCACGCTGATCGACGAGCGGCTGATCGAGGCAGAGGGCGTGGCGCCGGCCTGAGGATTCTGACGACTGTTCAAGGCGCAGGTTGCTGCGCCCCCAGCCCTGTCAGATCAACTCCGCGAGCAGTGCTTTCTGAACTTCAATGGCCGGGCCACCACCGCGCCAGCGCGCAGCGCGGCAACCTCGGTCCACGCCAGCTTTAGATCGTTCTGATAAGCCGGTTCGGTCTGCGCCACGGTCTGGTCACTGGCCGCAAGAAAGCTCACTTCGACCGCGCTGTAATGATGCGCCCTCAGATAGAGCGGCTTTCCGCCATGAAGGCCGCACGCCCCAATCAAGAGAATCGCGCGTCCGTCCGTATCGTCGGACAGGTCGATCCCGCCTAGATTTGTGACGCACCGGGAAGAAGGGCAGAAATTCCAAAACACCCCGACCGGCCCGCGCGGCTGCGGCAGAAGCCCTGAGGCGCCATGCCGGGCAAGGATCAGTTCTGTGTCTCTGGAAAAATGGTGGAGCCGAGGGGGATCGAACCCCTGACCTCTACACTGCCAGTGTAGCGCTCTCCCAGCTGAGCTACGGCCCCGAATGTGCGGTCCGGTTTGGGTCCCGGTCCGGCGAGGCGCTGCCTTTAGGTCAGCAGCAGCCCCGCTGCAAGTGCAATTTTTCGACGATGGAAAGTTGAGGGAAACTTAGTTTTCGTCGTCGCCATCGTCGCCGGCATCAACGCCCAGATCGTCGTCGCCGCCCAGGTCCACGTCGTTGTCCGGTGAGCCCTCACCCTCATCGACGTCGATATCGATGTCCAGATCGTCGTCCTGCGCGACCTCCACGGTGGCCTCGCCAGCGGCGGGTTGCTGGGGCGCTTCCTCGTAAGGGAGCGGCTGCTTGGACTTGAGCACCGGCTCGGGCGTCCAGAGATTGCCGCACTCGATGCAAGTGACGGGCTCATCCTTGCCCAGGTCGTAGAAGCGCGTGGCGCATTTGGGGCAGGTCCGCTTCGTTCCCCATTCGGGCTTCACCATGGGATGCCTCATGTCCTTAACTAGAAGAAAATAGATCGCGTGCGCACAGAGGTATTCCCCTGACGCGAAGTGCCGCGCGCCTTGCCATAGCGCGCACGCGCTGTCAAAAGCCGCCGGACATTTTTTTGAAGGACCCCCGCCAGTCGCCGTCCCAGGCGCCGCCGGGCCGAGACAGGACCAATGAAACAGGACGCGAAAGCCATGCTGTTCGAGCCGGGCGCGCCGTTGCGCGGCACCGTGACCATTCCCGGCGACAAGAGCATTTCTCACCGCTCGCTCATGCTCTCCGCGCTGGCGGTGGGCGAAAGCCGCGTCTCGGGCCTGCTGGAAGGCGAGGACGTGCTCGCCACCGCGGCCGCGATGCGGGCGCTGGGCGCGCAGATCGAGCGCGGCGCGGACGGCGTGTGGCGCATCCATGGCGTGGGCGTGGGCAGTCTCGTCCAGCCCGCCACGGCGCTCGACATGGGCAATAGCGGCACCTCCACGCGCCTGCTGATGGGCCTGCTTGCCAGCCACCCTCTCACCGCCACCTTCACTGGCGACGCCTCGCTCTCCAAGCGGCCGATGGGCCGCGTGACCGATCCGCTGGGCCTGATGGGTGCCAGCTTCACCACCGCGCCGGGGGGCCGCCTGCCGCTTACCATGACCGGCATCGCGCCCGCCGTGCCCATCGAATACCGCCTGCCGGTCGCCTCCGCGCAGGTGAAGAGCGCCGTGCTGCTGGCCGGTCTCAACACGCCCGGCATCACCCGCGTCATCGAGCCCGTACCCACCCGCGACCATAGCGAGCGCATGCTGCGCGGCTTCGGTGCCCGGCTCACCGTGGACGTGGACGCCGACGGCACGCGCCACATTGCCATCCACGGCGAGGCGGAGCTAAAGCCGCAGACGCTCGTCGTCCCCGGCGACCCGTCCTCGGCGGCCTTCCCGGCGGCGGCGGCGCTGGTGGTGCCGGGCTCGGCGCTGCT
>DASRXY010000292.1:0-7552 GCA_035654035.1 Sphingobium sp.
CCGAGCATCGGGTTTACGAATCGATGCGAGGAGAACGCGTGGAGCTCGATCAAGCAGCGAGAGGCAGTCTCCCAGCCCTTCGTTGTCATTGGCCGGCATACGCTTGCTCGGTCGCGCAGTTTTCCGGCGCGGCTTCGGCCGTCCCGCAAAAGGAGGAAGCGCACGCACAGTGCCGTCCATCCATCCCGCGTCCGTGCCAACGGAGCAACCGTCCACATCGTTATCATCGCATCGACACAGGCGGACATGTCCACTGCTGTAGCCATTGCGAACAGCACGTCTCTGGCCAAGCCTTCATAACCAAGGCCACCGTCTGCAGCAGGCCCGCAAGTGTCAGCGCGCGCGCTCCGCTGGCGTGGCCAGCGCAGGCGCCTTGGCTGCTGCGGCCGGATTGGAGATGCGCCACACGATTCCGCCGACATCATCGCTCACCAGCAGCGCGCCGTCCTGCGCCACCAGCGCATCGACCGGGCGGCCCTGCGCCTCGCCCTTGTCGGTGAGGAAGCCGGTCAGCAGGTCCACCGGCTTGCCGAGCGGCCGCCCCTTGGCGTCGAAGGCGACATAAACCAGCTTGTAGCCGGCGGCGGGCTTGCGGTTCCAGCTCCCGTGGAGGCCGATATAGGCGCCATGATCGAAAGGCGCACCCAGCATCGCGCCGGTGGAGAAAGCAAGGCCGACCGGCGCGGTGTGGGCACCCAGGGCAAAATCGGGCCGGCGGGTATATTCGCGCAGGTCCGGCCGGGCGGGCGAGACGCGCCTGTCCTCATAGCCGCCCCAGTAATTCCACGGCCAGCCGTAGAAGGCGCCGAACTGCACTTCAGTGAGATAGTCCGGCACCAGGTCGGAACCAAGCATGTCGCGCTCATTGACCACGCCCCACAGGTCCCCGTTCCACGGATTCCACGCAAGCGCCGTGGGATTGCGCAGGCCACTGGCAAAGATGATGACGGAGCCCTTTTTGAGGTCGATCTCCAGCACATTGGCGCGGTTCAACTCGCCATCGAGACCGTTCTCGGCGATATTGCTGTTCGATCCCACCGCTACATAGAGCTTGCTGCCGTCGGCGCTCGCCACCAGGTCACGGCCCCAATGCATATTGGGCGCATTGGCGGGAAGATTGGCGATCTGGCGGCCCGGTGCCGTGATTCGCGTGTCACCCGGCTTGTAGGGATAGGCCATCAGGCTGTCGGTATTGGCGACATAGAGCGTGTCGCCCACCAGAGCCATGCCCTGCGGCGAGTTGAGCCCCTCGAGCAGCACATGATGCTCCTCGGCCACGCCGTCTCCATCGGCGTCGCGTAGCAAGGCAATGCGATTGGGCGACGGGGTGTCGGCGCCGGCCTGTCCCATCAGCCGCTTCATGACGAAGCTGGTGATGCCGCTCACCTCACGCGGCGGCGAATTGGTCTCCGCCACCAGCACATCGCCATTGGGCAGAAGCAGCAGGTTACGCGGATGATCGAGTCCCGCGAAAAAGCGGTTGACCTTGAGACCTTTCGCCGCGACGGGCGCCGCACCGTCCGCCCAGCCCACGGCCTTGGCGATCTGTACGGTGGGAATGATCTGGCGGCGCGGTTCCGTGAACTGAGGCTCGCGCCCTTCCAGCGCCTCCTCGGGCAAGCGCGCGACATCGGGCCGCGACAGGTAGAACAGGATACCACCTGCGGCCACGACCAGCGCAGCGAGCGCCATGAGGAGATATTTGATGCGCATGCGGCTGATCTAGGCTTCCGCGCGAGTGCGCGCAACCGGCGCTGTCAGACCGCGCGTGGGCGGGCCCCGCCGGAGCGACCGCCGCCGCGCGTCTCAACCCGGCTAGCGCGCGTTGCGCCACCAGATCAGCAGGGCCAGCGTCACGCCGAGCCCCAGGCCGACCAGAAAGCCGATGCTGGGGGAATAGCCCAGAATGCCCGCAAGAAAGGGGCCGGCCACGATGCACAGAGCGAGCGGCGCGCCACCCGCGATGATGGTCTTGTCTTGCCTGGGTTCGGTCATGGCCCCGCCATGCCACGGCTTGCGCGCGGATGCCAGCCGTACCGGAACGGGATGGGCTGTCCCAGCACGGGACTTGGCTAAAGCCGTCTTCACCAACAGGACCAGCGGAAAAGCGCGCGGCCCGCGAACTGGCACGGAGCTTGGACCGATTCCCGCTGCCCGGCTTCCCGACCGGCACCACAAAAGGGTGTGTTTCAATGAATTTACCGATGCTCGTCGACCGGCGCAGCTATGATGATGCCGCGGCGCTGATCGAGACCTATGGCGATCATGCGGGTATCGAGGCGGCGATGCGGGCGGATCAGAGCCGCGAGCGCGGCAATCACATCCACTTCTGCCACTGGCGCCAGATCGAACGCATGGTCGTGCTGCTCTCTGTCGATCAGGCGATCGGCACGGTGCACTGAGAGGCGGCACAGGGACCCGGACCCATCCCCGTCGTTGCAGCGAAAGCGGGGATCTCATCTGCCCAACAGCCCAGCTTGCGCTGGGATGCGAGAGCGGTGGGACTCAGTCCGCCTGCGCCTTGGCGCGCTCCTCCGCGACCAGTTCCTTGCGCGAGAGCTTGCCGACCAACGTGCGCGGCAGGCGCTCGCGAATCTCAACCGCGCTCACGCGCTCATGCTTGCCGAGCTTCGGATTGAGCCAGCTCTTGAGCGCTTCGCCGTCGATTGCCCCCGCCTCCTCGGCCTTGAGCGTGACGAACGCTTTGGGAAGTTCGCCATGATAGGCATCCGGCACGCCAATGACGACGGCCTCGCGCACGGCCGGATGGCGATAGAGCACGGCCTCCACCTCGCTGGGAAACACCTTGAAGCCGCCCACCGCGATCATGTCCTTGATGCGGTCGACCACGCGCACATAGCCATCCTCGTCGATGGCGCCGACATCGCCGGTGCGCAGATAGCCGTGCACGAACACATCCTTGTCCGCTTCGGCATTGCGCCAGTAGCCGCGCATGACCTGCGGGCCTGCAATGGCGATCTCACCCGGTTCGCCCGGCTTGGCGGTGCGGCTCGGGTCTTCACGATCGAGCAGCTTGATGCGCGTGCCGGGCAGCGGCTGGCCGATGCTGCCGGCCTTGCCCGTCTTCTGATAGGGATTAACAGTGGCGACGCCGCTGCACTCGGTCAGCCCATAGCCCTCGACCAGCCGCGAGCCGGTTCGCGCCTCGAACTGCTCCTTCAACGACATGGCGAGCGGCGCCCCGCCCGAAATGCAGATGCGCAGCGAGGAGAGATCGGCACGACCAATGCGCGGATGATCGAGCAGCGCCTGGAACATGGTGGGCACGCCGGGCAGCGAGGTCGCCTGCGTGCGGGTGATAGCGGCGAGGAGCTGGCCTGCGTCGAAGCGCGGCAGCATCACGATCTCGCCGCCATGGGCAATGGTGCGGTTGAGCACGCTGGCATTGGCGAAGACGTGGAAGAAAGGCAGCACCCCCATAATCCGATCGGGCTGGCCGCTCCACGGATCCACCAGGTTGATCTGCCGGGCATTGGCCGTGAGATTCTGGTGCGTGAGCATCGCGCCCTTCGGCCGACCCGTGGTACCGCCGGTATATTGGATGAGGGCCAGATCAGCCTCCGCGTCCAGCCGGGGCAGGCGCTGCTCTGGCGCACCGTCGGCCACAGTGGAAAAGCGTAGAATGCGCTTGTCGGCCTGTGCCGGTCGCGCATCGTCGCCGGATTTGAACAGGCGGTAGAACAGACCCTTGACCGGCGGCAGGCAGGCGGCGATCGAGCCCACGATCAGGCGCTCCACCGCGCCCGTCTCCAGCACTTGAGCCGCCGTGTCATAAAGCTGTCGGGCGGAAACCGTGACGAGCAGCCGCGTGCCGCTGTCTTCGGCCTGATGGCGCAACTCCTCCACTGTATAGAGCGGCGAGAAATTGACGACCACGGCGCCGGCCATCAGCGCGCCATAATAAGCCGCGACATAATGCGGCACGTTGGGAAGATAGAGGCCTACCCGGTCGCCTTTGCGGATCCCGAGCGCGGCGAGGCCGGTCGCGAAACGCCGAGCGCAGGCCAGCACCTCCCCATAAGTGAAGCGGCGGCCATAGAAATCGATGAGGGGTGCGTCGGGATCGCGGGCAGCGGAGGCTTCCAGCATCTCCGGCAGCGTGAGCGGCCCAAAGGTCTGCGACCAAGCGGCGGGATGATCGTAGCGATCCTGCCAGATCCAGGGCTCTCTCTCCATAAGCGCAGGCTAGGCCAAGTGCGCGCCCGCCGCAATGCATGGCGTACCGACTGGATACGATAGCCAGCGGCGCTTTCGGAGCATGATTCGCCTCTTGAGGGGCGCCGCCTTCCGGCGCAGGCGGGCATCATCGGCGGTCGTCGCTAAAACCCCCATCTGCACCGGAAGACGCGGCGTCCGATTCAAAATCTATGACGGATCGGCCTGGTCCTGGCGGTTGGCGAGGAAGGCGTCGGCTTCGGCGGCAAGCGCTTCTTCCGCGCGACGCTGCGCATCCTCGCGCTCCTTGCGCAGTTCGCTGATGAGCGCCTCGCGGTCCCCGGCCAGACGGTTGTCGGAGGGCGCCTCAAGACCCGCCTTCTTCGCGGCTTTGGCGACCAGCGCGTCCAGCTCGCGCTGCGAGCACAGGCCCAGCGTCACCGGATCCTTTGGCTGGATGTTGGCGATATTCCAGTGCGAGCGATCGCGGATCGCCTGGATGGTGGTGCGGGTCGTGCCGATCAGCTTGCCGATGGCGCCGTCCGAGATTTCCGGATGGTGGCGCAGAATCCAGGCAATGCCGTCCGGCTTGTCCTGCCGCTTGGATACCGGAGTGTAGCGCGGGCCCTTGGTGCGACGCACGGGATCGGGACCCTTGAGCATCTGCAACTTGTAGTCGGCATCCGCCTCGCCTTTCCGGATCTCCTCCATGGAAAGCTCATTGGCGCGAACCGGATCGCGGCCGGTATATTTTGTGCCCGCCGTATCGTCGGCAATGGCCTGAACTTCCAGGATATGAAGGCCGCAGAACTCAGCGATCTGCACGAAGCTGAGCGCGGTATTGTCGACCAGCCAGCTTGCGGTGGCGTGGGGCATGAGCGGCTGTGCCACTGGCAATCTCCTGAGGTCAAAAACGACAAGGGCCGCCCCTCGCGGAGCGGCCTGTTGCCCGAGAGATTTAATGCAAAGCGTTCCGCAGAGCAAGGGCGTGCGTCATCCACGTGACCTCGCTCGGCGACGCATGCCGCCGGATGCCCGTCGAGGCGGCGCAGGCTACCCGGAACTCGCGCGCGCCTCGGCATGTGAACTGGCGGTCAGGGGGCACATGCCTTCAAACCGCGCGGGCGGGAGTTCAACGCCGGCAGAATCTCCTGCAAGGCGTCCGCGCGGGGCCTCCGGCTCGTTCAAGCGACAGTGTCATCGTCCAATCTGCTGCCGGCCGGCCCCTCAGCGCAGCGTGAGCACGATCTTGCCGATATGCGCGCCCGCTTCCATCCGGCGATGAGCTTCCGCCGCTTCGGCCAGCGGAAAGACCCGGTCCAGGGCTGGGCGCAGGCTACCGTCCACGACGCTCGGCCAGACCGTGCGGATGATCTCCTCCACCAGCACCGCCTTGAAGGCATCGGAGCGCGAGCGCAGCGTCGATCCGGTGAGCGTGAGCCGCCGGGTCATGATCTGGGGGATGAAGAGCTGTGCCTTCGCGCCGCCGAGCACGGCGATGGAGACGTGGCGCCCATCCTCGGCCAGGCAAGAGAGATTGCGCGGCAAATAGTCACCGCCGACCATGTCGAGCACCGCCGCCACGCCCGCGCCGTCCGTCAGCCGCGCCACCTCCGCCGTAAAGTCCTGCGTGCGGTAGTTGATGGCATGCGTTGCGCCCCAGTCCAGCGCCGCGCGGCATTTCTCGTCCGACCCACAGGTGACGATGATCGCCACGTCGAACAGCCGGCAGAGCGAGATGGCCATTGTGCCGATGCCACTGGTGCCGCCATGCACTAGCACCCGGTCGCCATCGGTGACATAGGCGCGCTCGAAGAGATTATGCCAGACGGTCATCAGCGTCTCGGGAAGCGCGGCCGCCTCTTCCGCGCGCAGGTCCGCCGGCAGCGGAAGGCAATGCGCATGCGGGGTCACCGCATAGTCCGCATAGCCGCCGCCCGGCACGAGCGCGCAGACCCGGCGGCCGATGGCATCGACATCCACGCCCGCCCCGATGGCGACGATCCGCCCCGCGACCTCCAGCCCCGGCAGCGGCGAGGCGCCCGGCGGCGGCGGATAGAGGCCCCGGCGCTGAAGCACATCGGGCCGGTTGACGCCCGCCGCGGCGACTTCGATCAGCACATCGCCCGGTCCTGGCACAGGCACTGGCACGCGCACCTCTTGCAACACCTCCGGCCCACCGGGCGCAGCGATCGCGATTGCCCGCATCATTTCGGGCATGGCCATGCGCGAATTCCTCTCTTCGAGCCGCTGTTTAAGCGGCGGTTTCTTCCGGCGGGGCTTCTCGCAGCAAAAGGAAGCGCGCCGCAAGATTAATATCCGTTAGCGCGGCTCGTCGCGGCGCGGCATCCGGAGCGTTGACAGCATCCGCCTTCCGCGCAACCATGCCGACGATGGATTCTGAAGACGCCTTACCGCGCGCGCGCCCCGGCGACCTGGCACGGCAGCTCGCGCACGAAGATCTGGATCCGCTTTCGGTTGCGGAACTGGACGCGCGCATTGCGGTTCTGTCAGCGGAGATCGAGCGCACGCGCATGAAGCGGGAGCGCGCCGTTAACCACAAGGCAAGCGCCGAGGCGCTATTCAGGAAATGAAGGAGAAAGGAGGCAGGTCCGCCTTCAGGCGCGCATCGGCCTCCACGGCAATCGGGCGGAACAGGCGCCTCTTGAATGCGCAGGACCGTGCGCCGACATTGGTCGCAGAGCGGCCCGCCGGAGGGTCGCAGGAGTAAACGAACATGCCGTCTTTCGCCGCTGCCCTTGAGACCACGCTGCACAACGCGCTGTCTCACGCCACCGAGCGCCAGCATGAATATGCGACGCTGGAGCATCTGCTGCTCGCCCTCATCGACGATGAGCATGCGGCCAAGGTGATGCAGGCGTGCGGAGTGGATTTGGGCGAACTCAGCGACACCGTGACGCATTATCTCGATACGGAGCTGGACAGCCTCAAGGTTCCTGGCAGTGTCGATCCCTCGCCGACCAGCGGCTTCCAGCGCGTGGTCCAGCGCGCGATCCTGCACGTCCAGTCGTCCGGCAAAGAAGAAGTGACCGGCGCCAATGTGCTGGTCGCGCTCTTCTCCGAGCGCGAGAGCTATGCCGTTTATTTCCTGCAGCAGCAGGATATGAGCCGTCTCGACGCGGTGTCCTACCTCTCCCATGGCGTGGGCAAGGGCGCTCAGGCAACCGAGCCAGCCAAGGCCGCCGCGCAGCCGGAAGAGGAAAAGAAGGCCGAGCCCAAGAAGAAGGACGGCGCCCTCGATCAGTTCACGGTCAATCTCAACGAGAAGGCCAAGGAAGGAAAGGTCGATCCGCTGATCGGCCGCACTGCCGAGGTTGACCGCACCATCCAGATCCTGTGCCGCCGCTCCAAGAAC
>DASRXY010000293.1:0-3693 GCA_035654035.1 Sphingobium sp.
GCCGGCAAGGCCGCCGCCGATGATGTGGACCCGACTCTGACCCGCGCCGCTCATGCGAAACCCGCCGGCCAGTCGTGCGTGCCATGCGAGCCGATCCGCAGGCGGCTGTTGCCAGCCACCGCGCGCATCGGCAGCGGACCATAGACATGCGGGAAGAGCGCCCCGCCGCGCGAGGGCTCCCAGCGCACAGTATCGCCGAGCACCGCCAGATCGACCATAACAAGGATCAGCGGATCGACATCGGCAAACCATTTCATCGCCGTTTCACGCGCCTGCTCGCGCGTCGAGAGGTGGATGTAGCCATCGGCCAGGTCCACGGGCGCGCCGGCGAAATCGCCGGTAGCTTTCCAGTCCCGCCACTGGTCCTCGGTGAGCAGCTTGAACGCAAAGAGATCGGTCATGTCCGTTCGCCTAAAGGGATTGCGCGCGCGCGTCGAGCGTCCGCTTGCCGCATCCGGGCGATTGAGGCAGTCTCGCGAACCCCGGACGGCATCGAGGACCCAGGCGGCGTGGCGCAGGACAAGGCGGAAACAGCAGCATCGGTCGCGGGTCTGGTCGGCCTGCTCGATGTGCGCCCGGCCCAAACGGAGCGGCACTTCCACGGCGCCCGCCGACCCGGCGGCGTCGGCCGCGTGTTCGGCGGGCAGGTCATCGGCCAGGCGCTGATGGCCGCCAGCAAGACGGTGGCGGACGACCGGCCGATCCACTCGCTGCATTGCTATTTCATGCGCCCGGCCAGCGAGGATCATGAGATCGACTATGCCGTCGAGGCGGACATGGACGGCCGCGCCTTCTCCAATCGCCGCGTGGTGGCGCGCCAGATGGGCAAGCCGATCTTCAACATGGCCGCCTCCTTCCACCGGCCCGAGCCGGGCCTGCACCATCAGCGCGCCATGCCCGCCGTGCCGCCGCCGGAGGAGTTGGAGAGCTTCGGCGCCTATGTGGCCCGCCACCCCGACCGCGCCAGCCCCGTGCTGCGCCGGCTGGTCGCGCCGCCCAGCCCCTTCGACTATCGTCCGGTTGCGGAGCTGACGCCGGACGCGCTGGCAAAGCCGCATCCGGGCCAGGCCTGCTGCTGGATTCGCGTGGGCGCCGCGCCGCTGGACCTGCCCCAGCCCCTGCAGCGCGCGCTGCTCGGCTGGATCAGCGATTCCCTGCTGCTCGCCTCGGCCTATCGCGCACATGGCGTGCAGATTGGCATGGGCGGATACCAGTCGGCCAGCATCGACCACAGCATGTGGTTCCACGACACCGTGCAATGCGGGGACTGGCTGCTCTACGCTGTCGACAGCCCGTGGACCGGCGACGCGCGCGGCCTCGCCTGCGGACGGTTCTTCTCGCGGGAGGGACAGCTGATCGCCAGCGTGGCGCAGGAAGGGTTGATGCGGCCGCTGTGAGCGGAAATGCCAATTGCGCGGGAGGACGGCCGCTCTGAGGGGATGGGCCGCGAGGGGAAGCGCTGCGCCTTTGCGCACATCAAGCACCGCCGTGCTCCTGCGCAGGCAGGAACCCCGGGCCAAGCCGACCTGCTTAGCCGCCCTGGGCTCCTGCCTGCGCAGAAGCACAAAATTGGCGCGATGACGTGCCTTCCTTCTGGACTGGTTCAGCAGCGCTGCCGGGACACGACACCGGCCCGCCCTAGGGGCCGCCCAATGGCCCTATCTATGAGCGGCCGCGCGGGGACGCGAACCGTCCCGCTTCCACGAACGTGGATCAAACGCTGTGCCTGCATTCCGAGCGTGGCACGCGGAAAATGGCGGTTTGCGCATCCCGGAACGCAGTGGTCTCTGTCCACGTGCCGGAAACGCCCGGAACCGCTTTGGCGGCAGACGGGGCCGAATGCAGGCGGCGCCTAGTCGCTGTCGCACTTGCAGGCGCCGGGCCTGGCCGGTGCCTTGGGCTTGGGCGCGGTCGTAGCGAACTCGGCGCGGGTCAGCTTGCCGTCCTTGTTGGCGTCGGCGCTCGCGAAGCGGTCCGATGTCGCCACGGCCCACTCCTCGAAGGAGAGGAGATTGTTACCGTCCTTGTCCAGCTTGCGGAAGGCGGACGCGCGGCTCGCCAGCATCTCGTTGCGCGAGATGACATCGTCGCGGTCGCGATCATAACGGTCGAAACGCTTTTGCTCCCGCGTACGCGCAGTGGCGCTTGGCGGCATGGGCGGCGGCTTGCCGATCGCATTGGGATCGCCCTCCCCCGGCAGCGGATCGCCGCGCGGAGGCGGCAGCGGCTGAGCGATCAGGGCCGCGTGATTGGCGCCCTCGCGCCCCTCCCACCAGAACAGTCCCGCTGCAACCAGCAGCAGCGCGGCCACCGAACCGGCCAGGAAACGCCCCATTGCTTGTCCCCCCTCGCCCTCGCGCACATTGCGAGAGTCTTTCCGTGAGCGATCCGACGCTCCCGCTCAGGCAGCGGGCCCGCCGAGCTGCATAGCCGTCCTGGGCTCCTGCCTGCGCAGGCGCATTGGCTCCTTCTTGCTCGGATAGCTATTAGCCGCGACCGCCCGATGAGAAAAGCGGAACGGGGACGAAGGCAAGGCCGGGCCTTCCCTGCCCTGCCGCTCACCCCGGATCTGCCTCCGTGGGAGCGGAGCCATGCCACCTAAACCACGATAACCGACAAGGTGGACCGACAGCCCGGAAGGGCCGGTCAAACATGCCTTTTTCGCCGCCGCGCGCTGTGCGTTTTCACCGCGCGCGGGGGCCGCAGGACCCTCCCTCGGCTCGAACTGGAATGTAGACAGTGCCTAAGGCAGCAGCATTCGCCAGAGCAGCGCCCGATAATGGCGCGGCTCGAAACCGCGCTGGGGGACGTGGTCCGCGCGGATGTCGGCCGCGGCGAGCGCGTGGAGCAGGCGCAGCGGCTTGGGCGCCGCGCCGCGTGGCAGGGCGGAGCCGGCCGCGAGAAGGGCGCGCGCCTGCGTCATGGCGGCAGACGTCAGCGCGGCATCGGCGCTATGACCGGCAAGATCCCAGAGCGCCCAGGCCGCACCCGCTGAGGCGAGCGGCTCCGGCGCATCGCTCGGATCGGCCCGCGCAATGAGGCGATAGAGCGCCCCGCCCCGCTCCTGCGCGAACCGCGTCAGATCGGCGGCCGTGAGGGCCTCGGCGCCAAGCAGCGTCCGCCAGCCATCGATCAATTGCTCGGCCAGCGGCGCGGCATTGGCGGGTGCCGCGGCGCGCCAGGCTTCGACCAGCGGTTCGCCGCCCCCCTTGCTGCGGTCGCCCTCCACCAGCACTGCATCCCACCATGCGAGGCGGATCGCAGCGATGGTCGGCTCTCCGCCGCGCCGGATCACGTCCGCCAGCCGCCGATCCAGCGCCCAGCACAAGCGGTGCCAGGCGCGCTGCCGCGCCGGCGCATACGCCACCAGCAGGGCCTGGAGCGGCGCCAGGTCCGCATCGAAAGCCAGCGCCTCGCGCGCGCTCTTCACCATCCGTCAACCACCCGTCTTAAGAAATTGTCGACCGAGATCGGTTACCTCCAGCATTGGCTCATCCTGCGCGCGAACGGCGCGCCGCCGAGCCGTGCGGGAGCCAACGAGGGCAATATGGAGCGCATCGACACGCGGCGCGGTTTTATGGGGCGGCTGGCCCGCGACCAGCGCGGCAACACCATCGCCATCATGGCGGCGGCGATGTTCCCGCTGGCAGGTCTGGTTGGCGGCGGCGTCGACATGAGCCGTCTCTACCTCGT
>DASRXY010000294.1:0-19970 GCA_035654035.1 Sphingobium sp.
GCTCCCTCGCCATCGCACAGGCACAGTGCTGAAAACCAGCCGCCCCGCGCCGGATCGCGACCGGCTTATACCTGCGTGCCGAACTGCCGCTGGAATCGATCGAAATCGGCCGGCGCCAGGCGGACCGAGAGCTGAACCGCATCCTCATCATGCTCTAACGCCAACACTTCGCCATGGGCGTGGAGCCAGGCCAATGCAGCGCCTTCGCTGGCGGCAAGGCGCAACTCGTAGCGGCGATGCCCCTTCCCCAGCAGGTCCGCCATAGCGCGCTGGAGATCGGTGACACCTTCCCCGCTCAACGCCGAGACGAGGACAACATGCTCCTCCCGCCCGGCGCGCGCTATAATCGCCGCACGATGATCCGGATCGGTGACGAGATCGGCCTTGTTCCACACCTCGATCACGGCCGGGCCGTGCATGCTCGCCGCTTCTCCATCCTCCCCGGTCGGCAGCGCGCCCAGCTCGCCGAGCACGTCCAGCACATCGGCCTTCTGCGCCTCACTATCGGGATGGGCGATATCGCGCACATGCAGGATGAGGTCGGCGGAAAGCACTTCCTCCAGCGTCGCGCGGAAGGCCGCGATGAGCTGGTGCGGCAGGTCCGAGACGAAGCCGACTGTATCGGAGAGGATTGCCTTGTCGATGCCCGGCAGGCTGATCTGCCGCATCGTGGGGTCGAGCGTAGCGAAGAGCATGTCCTGCGCCAGCACCCCGGCACCGGTCAACCGGTTGAAGAGCGTCGACTTACCGGCATTGGTATAGCCGATGAGCGCAATCACCGGCCAGGGCGCGCGCTGGCGCCGGGCGCGATGCAGGCCGCGCGTCCGCGTCACCTGGTCCAGCTCACGGCGGATGCGGGCCATGCGGTCGCGGATCATGCGGCGGTCCGCCTCGATCTGGGTCTCGCCTGGGCCGCCGAGGAAGCCGAAGCCGCCGCGCTGGCGCTCCAGATGGGTCCAGCTCCGCACCAGCCGGCCCGCCTGATAGTCGAGATGGGCTAGCTCCACCTGCAGCCGCCCCTCCGCGGTCGCCGCCCTCTCGCCAAAGATTTCGAGGATAAGCCCGGTGCGGTCGATGACCTTGGCGTTCCACGCCTTTTCTAGATTGCTCTGCTGGACCGGCGTCAGGCTGTTGTCGACGACCACCAGCTCGATCACGTCCTGTGAGATGCGCTCCGCCACCTGCTCCACCTGACCGGCGCCGAGCAGCGTTGCTGGGCGGGACTGGCGCACGCGATAGGCAAGCGCATCGACAACATCGAGACCAATGGCGAGCGCAAGACCCTTTGCCTCCTCCAATCGCGCTGTCACGTCGCGACGCTGGCGGCCGCCCAGCTCGGCATGGACGACCAGGGCCCGCGCGCCGCGGGAAACCTCGTCCTTTTCAGAGAAGTGCGCGATGAGGGCGGTCCTGTCAGCTCAGTCCAGCTCGGCCTCTTCACCCTCGCCCGAGAGATCGAGCGGATGGGTGGGCTGCACGGTCGAGATGGCATGCTTGTAAACCAGCTGCACGATGCCGTCGCGCTGGAGGAGCATGCAGAAGAGGTCAAACGCTGAAATTTCGCCCTGAAGCATCACGCCGTTCACCAGAAACATGGTGACGGGATTGCCTTGCTTGTGCACCGCAGAAAGAAAGATCTCCTGGAGCAGCTTGGGCTTGCGGTCATTGGCGGAAAAGGCGGATTCGACGCGAGAGAGGTCGACCGTATGCGCGGGCATGACAGTCGAGATCGCGTGCTTGTAAACCAGCTGTGTCTGGCCGTCGCGGCGCAGCAGGACAGAAAAATTGTCGAACCAGGTAACGATACCCTGAAGCTTGACCCCCTTGACGAGGAACATGGTGACGGGGGTCTTGCTCTTACGGAGGCTGTTCAGGAAGATATCCTGGAGGTTGTTGAGCTTTTCGGCCATTATCTACTCCGTTTATTGGCGGGTCGCGGCCCGCAATGCGTCTTGACTGGACGTCTCAAGTCGCCGCCCCACGCGGCATCGCCCCCATAGTTAATGGATTTCGCCTCCGGAATCCACCGGCTTGTGTCGCATTGCACAAAGTTCGCCCTTCCGGGGGCTGGGATCAATTGTCCCGGCTGTCGCCCAGACCCAGCGACTTCAATTTGCGATGCAAGGCGGAGCGCTCCATGCCGATGAACGCTGCGGTGCGCGAAATGTTGCCCGAAAAGCGCTTGATCTGGATCTTGAGATATTCGCGCTCGAAATTCTCGCGCGCCTCGCGCAGCGGTGCGCCCATGATCGCACTGGAGAGGCCCAGGTCCTCCGAGCCGCCCGAGGCTTCAGCTGGGAGCATGTCCAGCTCGATGGGCCCTTCATGCTGGGCAGGCGCCAGGATGATAGTCCGCTCCACCACATTGCGGAGCTGGCGGACATTGCCCGGCCACTCCCCGGCCTGAAGCGCCGCCATCGCATTGGCCGCCATGCGCGGCGAGGGCAGGCCACGCTCGGAGGCAAAGCGAGCGAGATAATGATCGACCAGTGCCGGGATGTCGTCGCGCCGCTCAGCCAGCGGCGGAATCGCCAGCGGAACCACATTGAGGCGGTAATAGAGATCTTCGCGGAAGCGCCGTGCCTCAATCTCCTCCTTGAGATTGCGGGCCGTGGAGGAAATGACGCGAATGTCTACCTTCACCTGCCGCTGCCCGCCGATCCGCGTGAAGCTCTGGTCGGTCAGCACGCGCAGGATCTTGCCCTGCGTGGTGAGCGGCATATCGGCGATCTCGTCCAGGAACAGCGTACCGCCATGCGCCTGTTCAAGCAGGCCGGGGCGCACGACGCCATCCTCCGCCTCAATGCCGAACAGCTCTTCTTCGGCGCGCTCAGGCTCCATGCGCGCCGCCGTGACGATCACGAACGGTGCGGCCGCACGGCCGGACCAGTTGTGCAGCATGCGCGCGGCAACTTCCTTGCCCACGCCCGCTGCGCCGGTGATGAGCACCCGGCTCCCCGTCCCCGCCACCTTCTTGATGGTGGCGCGCACGGCATTGATGGCGTTGCTGGTGCCGGTCAGCTCCTCTTCCTGGCCGAAGCGGGCACGCAGCACCTGATTCTCGCGGCGTAGGCGCTCGGTTTCCGTGGCGCGGGCCACCACATGGAGCAGCTGATTGGATTCAAAGGGCTTCTCTAGGAAATCGACTGCGCCCTTACGGATGGCGGCAACCGCCGTGTCGATATTGCCATGGCCCGAGATCATCAGCACCGGAATGGAAGCGTCGCGACGCTTGATCTCTTCAAGCAGTTCCAGCCCGTCGAGACGGGAGCCTTGCAGCCACACATCCAACAGCACCAGCGAGGGACGGCGTGCAGAAAGCGCCTCCAGCGCATCGTCGCTACCCGCCGCAAGCCGCGTCTCAAAGCCTTCGTCCTGGAGCACGCCGGCGACCAGCTCTCGAATGTCCGCCTCATCATCTACAATCAGAACGTCAAGCGCCATGCATCGTCTCTTTCGTTACTTCCTCGGGCACATCGCCGCCTTGTTCGGCGAGGCGTGCCAGCCTTCCCACGTCGAAGCGCAGGCTCACTACGGTTCCGCCGCCCTCCGCGTCCGCAAAACCGATCGTGCCGTAATGCTCTTCGACAATCTTCTTCACGATCGCGAGGCCCAGGCCCGTGCCCTTGGCCCGCGTCGTCATATAAGGTTCGATGATGCGCTCGCGGTCGACCGGCAGTCCCACGCCGTCATCCTGCACGGCGAGCACGAGATCACCGTCTTCATGGTCCAGCGTCATCGTCACATGGCCGATCGGCGCCGACACCTCCTGCCCTTCCGCGACTTGCGCATCCCGGCGCTGCTCAATCGCCTCCACGGCATTCTTGATGATGTTGGTGAGCGCCTGGGCGATCTGTCGCCGGTCGCACACCAGCGCAAAATCCTCCGTCTCGGCCGCCTCGAAGCGGAAGACGATGTCCGGATGCGCGACTTCATGCAGGAACATGGCGTGGCGCGCCATGTCCATCATCGCCTCTGCGCGGAAGACGGGCTTGGGCATGCGCGCGAAGCTGTTGAACTCGTCCACGATGCGCCGCAGGTCGCCGACCTGCCGGATGATCGTCTCGGTGAGGCGACGGAAGGTACCCGGATCAGATTGAATTTCCTTACCGTAGCGCCGCTCGAGCCGTTCGGCGGCGAGCTGGATGGGCGTCAGCGGGTTCTTAATCTCGTGGGCGATGCGCCGCGCCACGTCAGACCAGGCCGCACGACGCTGGTCGAGGAGCTGCTGGGTGATGTCGTCGAACGTGAGTACGCGACTGCCAGCGTCCGCCACCACCTTCACTGCCAGCGTACGGATTTCCGGCCCGACGCGGATTTGAATGATGTCATGCCCGGATCCGGCCGACATGAGTTCAGCCAGCTCAGGCGACAGCTCGGCCAGCGGGCGGCCGACGGCCTGGATGCCGGGCTTGACCAGCAGCGCCGTCGCCGAGCTGTTGAGCAGTTGAATGATGCCGTCTTGGTCCACTGAGAGCACGCCGGCACTGACACCGGAGAGCACCGCCTCGATGAAGGCCCGACGATTGGCGAGCTGGTTGTTGGCCGAGACGAGCGCGCCGGTCTGCGCTTCCAGCCTCTGCGTCATGCGGTTGAAGGCTGTCGCCATGGTGCCCAGCTCATCGCGTGTATGCGGGTCGGCGACGCGGGCGGAAAGATCGCCCGCCGTCACGCGCCGCGCTGCATCCACCAGCTCACCCACGGGGCGCACCAGCCGATCCGCGACCATGATGGCGATCCATACCGCAATGCCAACGAGCATCAGCGTGCCCACGAACAGCGCGGTGTTGAAGAGCACCTGCAACTCGCGCGAGCGGGTCACGAAATCCTCGTAATCGGTAAGCACGCGCTGGGCCTGCTCCATCTGACCGAACACGTTGAGCTCGGAATTACGCGTAACGTAAAGGTAGGTGGTGGAATTGGGATAGAGCAGCACCACGGCCTGAATCTGGTTGGGCTTGGCTTCCACAACTGCGCGCTCGCCCTCGCGTAAGCGCCGGATGACATCGGACGTGATGACCGAGGCGGCCGTCCGCCCATCGGGATCGACCGCGCCTGCCGTGCGCGCCACGCCGTCCTTGCCCACCTCGATAATGGCCGAGCGGTTGAGCTTGCGCGTCACCACCTGATAGACATAGCCTTCGTTGAAGAGCTGGCTGTTGATCGGCGATTCCGAGAGATAGTCGCGCAGGTCCGCCGCCATGGTGAGCGCTTCGGACTCCACGTCCCGCATATTGTCCTGATAATAACCACGCGCCATGTTGCTGGCGTTGTCCAGCATCGCGCGCATGTCCTGCGAGAACCAGAACTGCACGCCATATTGGAACAGCAGCGAAGCGAAGATCACCACCAGCAGCACAGGCACGCTCGCAATGACCGAGAAGATCGCCACCAAGCGCACATGCAGCCGCCCATCTCCGCCAACCAGGCTCTGTGCAGCGCGGTGGCGGGCGATGCGCTGACCGACGAGCACCAGCAGCGTCAGCGCGGGCAGGAGGTTGACCACCAGCAGCAACGCCACGATGGGCGCGCTGAGCAGCGTATGGCCCTGCTCGGGCGGTCGATCGATGAACCAGTAGCTGAAGCCGGCGGTCAGGAGGAAGATGAGCAACACCAGCGGCTCGGCAAGCCTGCCGAGTCGGCGCAGGGCCAAGGGCGTTCCGCTCGACCCGTCGGCGGTGCTGTTCAGGCCGGCCACCTGTTCCATCGTGACATGCCTACAACATGTCCGTGGCGCTGAAAACACGGCAAGTGGATAATTATACGAATCAGGATTCTGCTCAATTCGAGGTCAATGGCTGCGTAGCGGCGCGGCAGGATCGATGTCGTAATGGGTGAGCTTCTTGCGCAGGGTGTTGCGGTTCATGCCCAGCAGTGCAGCGGCCTTGATCTGGTTGCCATCGAGCGCAGCCAAAGTCTCGCGCAGCAGTACTGGCTCGACCACAGCCAGCAATTGCTCATGCAAGTCCGTCGTCGCGCCAGCGTGCCCGCCCACGGCAAGGTGATCGCGCGCCCAGCGGCTCGTCGCCTCCCGCAGATCGCTTGCGCCTCCTGCCCGCAGGGCCGGCGCCGCGCCCGAAAGTGCCAGCACCTCACGAACGGGCTCTGGACCGATTTCCTTGTCGCGCGTCAGCACGGTAAGGCGCTGCATGAGATTTTGCAGCTCGCGCACATTGCCCGGCCAGTCGTGAAGGCCGAGCAGCGTCGCCGCCTCGTCGGAGAGCGTTTTGCGCGGCAGGCCCTGCTGCACAGCGAGGTCCAGGAAATGGCGTGCTAGCAGCGGAATATCGCCGGTGCGCTCGCGTAAGGCGGGCAGGCGGATGGGCACCACATTGAGACGATAGAACAGGTCCTCGCGGAAACGCCCCTGCGCGATGAGCGCCGGCAGGTCCTTGTGAGTCGCCGCGATGATGCGGACATCGACACGCACCGGTCGCGTACCGCCCACCGTGGTCACTTCGCCCGACTGGAGCACGCGCAGCAGGCGGGTTTGCGCTTCCATAGGCATGTCGCCGATCTCGTCGAGGAACAGCGTGCCCCCTTGCGCCTGCTCGAACTTGCCGGCCGAGCGGGCGAGCGCGCCGGTGAAGGCGCCCTTCTCATAGCCGAACAGTTCGGCCTCGATCAGCTCGCGCGGAATCGCGGCCATGTTGATGGGCACGAAGGGCTTGTCACGTCGGGGCCCCAGATTGTGGATCGCCTCCGCGACCAGCTCCTTGCCGGTGCCGGATTCGCCCAGCACCAGAATGTTGAGATCGTTGCCCACGACCCGCGCGATCGTGCGATACACCTCCTGCATCTGCGGCGAACGCCCCTGGAGTGGCAGTTCCTCGCGAGCGGGTTCGGCGTCGGGTTCGGCCGGCGCCGCCTGCGTGCTGGCTCGGATGCTGAGCGCTTCGGCCACGGCCCGCGTCAGTTCGTTGAGATCGAAGGGCTTGGGCAGATATTCGAAAGCCCCCTGCCCCGTTGCGCGGACCGCGGTGTTGAGCGTGTTCTGGGCGGACAGGATGATGACTTTTAGCCCGGGATCGGTTGCGATCAGCGCATCGACGCCTTCCAGCCCATCGCCGTCCGGCAGCATCACGTCGGTCACCAGGATGTCCGGCGCGAAGGTAGACAGCGCGGCGCTACGCTCGGCGATGGAACCGACCGTACGCACGATATGCCCCTGGCGCTTGAGCGCCTCGGACACCACCACGCAAATGGCGGGGTCGTCGTCCACTACCAGAATCTTGCCTGTTGGCCGGGCCATCAGCTTCCTTCCATGGGCAGCAGCACGCGAAAAATCGAGCGCCCTCCCGCCTTGTCGCGTTCATATTGGACAAGGCCATTCATATCGCGCACCAGCTTATCCACCAAAGCGAGGCCAAGCCCCTGCCCGCCGCGCTTGTTAGAAATAAACGGGCTGAACAAGACGTCGCGGATGCTCTCCGGCACGCCCGGCCCATTGTCGATCACCTGGATCTCGATCTGGAGCGGCGCGGTGCCGTTGCCACGCGTGCTCATGACGGAAAGACCATGGCGATAGGCGGTGGCGACCTGCACCTTGCCGCCTTCCATGCCCGCCACCGCCTCCACGGCATTCTTGACGAGATTGAGCATCACCTGCACCAACGCGTCACCGTTCACCAGCGCATGCGGCAGCGAGGGGTCGAACTGGCGGGCGATCGGGCAATCGCGCGCGAAGCCCGCCTCGGCGATTCCCACCGCGCGGTCGAGCAGCGGGTAGATATTCTCCGGGCGCACCTCCAGCGGCTGGTTGCTGGTGAAATGCTGCATCCGGTCGATGAGCGCGGCGATGCGGTCCACCTCATCGGTGATGAGCTTGGTGAGCGAACGCAGTGCCGGCTTGGTGTCCGCCTCCAGCAACTGCGCAGCGCCGCGAATGCCCGAGAGCGGGTTCTTGATCTCGTGGGCCAGCATGGCGGCCGCACCGGTGGCGGACTTGGCGCCGAGCGAAGCCCGGCGGATGCCAATGACCTGGCTCTGCCCGTGCGGATGCAGGGCGACGATGCGCCACCGCTCGTCATCGAGCAGCGGATTGACGAGGACATCCATTTCGATCGCCTCGTTCCGGCCGGCATGGAGCATCACGCCATACGCCGAGAGCGGCTTGTCCGTCCCCCAGATGCCCCCGTCCATCTGCGCATCGGCGATGCGCAGCACATCGCCCACCGCACTGCCAATCAGCGCCGAGCGGGCCATGTTGAGCAGCATCTCCGCCCGCGCATTGGCATAAGCAATGCGCCCCTCCCCATCGATCAGCAGCGTGGCGATCGGATGGGCCGCCAGCAGGTCGCGCGCCTGCCTGGGTGGGTCGCCGGAAGCGGACGGCAAGGCGCGCCCCGCGGTCAGATGCGACTCAGGCGGCATTCCGCAGGGGGTTGGCGGGCGGGCCGTCGGCCTGCGCGATCAGCGGCTCGTAGAACCGCGCGAGCATATCGAGCACGGTCGCCGCGTCCGGCACCTGGTTCACGGCATTGCGGAACTCCGCCGAGCCATGCAGCCCCTTGGTGTACCAGCCCAGATGCTTGCGGGCCATGTTGACGCCGGTCTGCTCGCCATAATGGCCCATCATCGCGTGATAATGCTCCACGATCACGCCATATTGCTCGGCCAGCGAGGGCTCGGGCCGGATTTCGCCGGTCGCCAGCCAGTGCATCACCTGCCCCAGCAGCCACGGCTTGCCATAGGCGCCCCGCCCGATCATCACACCGTCCGCCCCACTCTGCGCCAGTGCGGTCTCCACGTCCGCGATCGAACAGATGTCGCCATTGACGATGACGGGCAGCGAGACTGCATCCTTCACCTTGCGCACGAATGCCCAATCGGCATCGCCGCGATACATCTGATTGCGCGTGCGGCCGTGCACCGTAATCATCTTCGCGCCCAGATCCTCTGCGATATGCGCGAGCTCCGGCGCGTTGAGGCTGTCGTGGCACCAGCCCATGCGCATCTTGACCGTGACCGGCACGTCCACCGCCTCGACTGTGGCCTTGATGAGACTGGCGGCAAGGGGCAGGTCACGCATCAGCGCGGAGCCCGCGTCACCGTTCACCACCTTCTTGACCGGGCAACCCATGTTGATGTCGATGATCGCGGCGCCCCGGTCGGCATTCAGCTTCGCCGCCTCGGCCATCTCGGCCGGCGCGCAGCCGGCGAGCTGAAGCGAGACGGGCTCCTCTACCGGATCCCAGGCCGCCTTCTGCAAGGATTGCCGCGTTTCGCGGATCATTGCTGGCGATGCGATCATCTCGGTGACGTTAAGCCCGGAGCCGTAACGACGCACCAGCGTGCGGAAGGGCATGTCCGTCACGCCCGTCATGGGCGCGAGGATCACGGGGGACTGGATCGTCACGGGGCCGATCTGGATGGGGGCGAGCCGGGTCATGGTATCGATTGCCTAAAAAACAGGCGGCGCCTGTAGCGCGAAACGGCTTTTGCGGCAAGCAAAGCCACGCTGGACAAGCACGGCACGCTTCCCTTTCACCGCGAGTCTCCCTAAGCGCAGACGCATGTCGACCCCGCGTTTCACCGCGATCCTCCTCGCCGCCGGCAGCGGTTCGCGCAGCGGCGCGGCCGTTCCCAAGCAGTATCGCGCCCTTGCCGGCCGCAGCGTGCTGGCCCGTGCCGCGCAGGCGCTGCTCGATCATGCTCTCGTCGATGCGGTGCTGCTTATGGTCCCGCTTGGCGGCGAAGCAGCCGCGCGCGCGGCGCTTGGCGACCTCGCCGGGCGCCTGCGCATCGCGGAGGGCGGCGAGACGCGGCGCGCGTCGGTGCGCAATGCGCTGGAAGTCCTCGCAGCCGAGGCGCCGGGCTATGTCCTCGTCCACGACAGTGCCCGGCCCGGCCTGCCGGCTGCCGTGATTGACCGGCTTGCCACCGCACTGGCGGACGGCGCCGTTGCGGCCATTCCGGTGCTGCCCGAGGTGGATACGTTGGTCGAGACCTCCGGGGCCGTAATCGACCGTGCCGCGCTGCGCCGGGTGCAGACGCCGCAAGCCTTTGCCTTCGCGCCGCTGCTCGCCGCCCACGGTCAGTGGACAAGCCGGGACGAACCCACCGACGACGCGCAGATGGTGCGCGCACTCGGCCATACCGTCCGGCTCGTCGAGGGTGACGCGGCACTTGAGAAAATCACGCTACCGGGCGACCATGAACGGATGGAGCGCCAGTTCACCACCCATTTCGTTGGCCGCACTGGCCTGGGATTCGACGTCCATCGGCTGGAGCCAGGCGGCGAGCTGTGGCTGGCCGGGGTGCGCATTCCGCACAGCCACGGGCTTTCCGGCCATAGCGATGCGGATGTCGCCATCCATGCGCTGGTGGACGCACTGCTCGGCGCGCTGGCGGAAGGCGACATCGGCAGTCATTTCCCGCCCTCCGATCCGCAATGGCGCGGTGCACCTTCCGAGCGCTTCCTGGCCTTTGCGGTGGAACGGGTGGCGGCGCGCGGTGGTGTCATCGACCATATCGATGTGACTATCATCTGCGAGGCGCCGAAGATCGGCCCGCACCGCGGCGCCATGCGCGCGCGGCTGGCGGAAATCGTGGGGCTGCCGGTGACGCAGGTCAGCGTCAAGGCCACCACCACGGAACGTCTTGGCCTCACCGGCCGGGGTGAAGGCATTGCCGCACAGGCCGTGGCAAGTCTGCGCCTCCCCCTCGAAAACTGAGCGGCAACTCGATGATCGTGCCGAATCTCCATGGCCTTTTAAGCCCCGCCGCGCCATGCTCGCCTGAATATGGCTGACAAACCGGACATGCGCGAGACGCTTCTGCCCGAGGAACTGGTCTCGCTGGCGCGCAGGGTGATCGAAGCCAATCGCGCGCTCGGGCGCCGCATCGCGGTCGCCGAGAGCTGCACCGGCGGGCTCGTCTCAGCTGCGCTCACCGAGATTCCCGGGTCTTCCGCTACCTTCGAGGCCGGCTTCGTCACCTATTCCAACACGCTCAAGACCAAGCTGCTGGGGGTGAGCGAGGACGTGCTGGAGACGTTCGGCGCGGTTTCCATCGCCACCGCCTGGGCGATGGCGCAGGGCGCGCTGGTACGCAGCGAGGCGGATGTCGCCGTCTCCATCACCGGCATTGCCGGGCCTGAGGGCGGCAGCGAGATGCGGCCGGTCGGCACGGTGGTCTTCGCCCGCGCCGAAAAGGGGAACGACAGCGAGAACGTGGTGGCGGACCTACGGCGTTTCCCGGACAATGGCCGCGCCGGCATCCGCCTTCAGGCGGCACTATGTGCGCTGGACCTGCTGCTGCCGGAGTCCGCCGGGCCGTAAAGCTCTGCCGCCCGCGCCTCGAATGCGCCGATCATCTTGCGCAGCGCCCGATCGAACATCTGCCCGGCCAGCATCTCGAACATACGGTTTTTGAAAGCGAAATCCACCTCGAAATCGACGAGGACGCCGCCCTTGCCGTCGTCGCGGAAGCGCCAGTCGTTGCTGAGATATTTGAGCGGTCCGTCCACATAGTCGACGTGGACATGCCCCGGCCGCTCCTTGACCACACGCGAGGTGAAGGTCTCGCGGAGCGCCTTGAAGCCGACGATCATGTCGGCGACCATCTCCGTCTCGTTGTTGGACCGGATGCGGATGGCGCTCACCCAGGGCAAAAACTCGGGATAAGCGCCGACGTCCGCCACCAGATCGAACATCTGCTCGGCCGTATAGGGCAGCGCCCGCGTTTCGCTATGCCGGGGCATGTCCGTTTTTCTCTGGGCCGTTCGTCCCGGCGTCATTCTTCTTCGCCAGCGCCGCTTCGCGCGCCGCGCGCATCTGAACGAAATCCTCACCAGCATGATAGCTGGAGCGGGTAAGCGGACTGGACGCGACCTGGAGGAAGCCCTTGGCCCGCGCGATGGCGCCATAGGCGCGGAAGGCATCGGGCGTCACGAACTCGGCGACCGCGGCATGCTTGGGCGTTGGCCGCAGATATTGCCCCATGGTGAGGAAATCCACGTCCGCCGAGCGCATGTCGTCCATCACCTGATGCACTTCGAGTCGCTCCTCGCCCAGCCCCAGCATAACGCCGGACTTGGTGAAGATAGACGGATCGAGTCGCTTCACCATCTCCAGCAGCCGTAGCGAGGCGTAATAACGCGCGCCGGGACGGATGGTGGGGTAGAGGCGCGGCACCGTCTCCAGATTGTGATTATAGACGTCCGGCCGCGCGGCGACGATGGCCTCCACGGCGGCCTCGTGCTTGTTGCGGAAGTCCGGCGTCAGGATTTCAATAGTGGTAGCGGGCGTCGTGCGCCGTAGCGCCTCGATCACCTTCACGAACTGCCCTGCCCCGCCATCGGCGAGGTCATCGCGGTCGACGGACGTGACGACGATATGTTCCAGCCCCATTTCGGCGCAGGCGTCGGCCAGATTCTGCGGCTCACGCGGGTCGACCGGGCGCGGCATGCCCGTCTTGACGTTGCAGAAGGCGCAGGCGCGCGTGCAGGTGTCGCCCAGGATCATCACCGTCGCGTGCTTCTTGGACCAGCACTCGCCGATATTGGGGCAGGCTGCCTCCTCGCACACCGTCGCGAGTCCTTTCGCGCGCATGAGATCGCGTGTGGCCTGATAGCCCGCGCTCACTGGCGCCTTGACCCGGATCCAGTCCGGCTTGCGGGGCCGCTCGCGGCGCGGCTCGGATGCGATGTCGTTCATGCGGCCCAGATAGCTCTCCTGCCAAGGGGTTGCCAGCCCCCTTGTTCTGCTGCACAGGGCAACGCGATGGTCAATTTCGACGACATGCTCGAAGGATATCGCCGCTTCCGCAAGACCGGATGGGCGAATCAGCGAACGCGCTGGGACGAACTCAAGGACGGGCAACATCCTCGCGTGATGGTCATTGCCTGCTCGGACAGCCGGTGCGAGCCGGCCGAAATTTTCGATACCAATCCCGGCGAAATCTTCGTCGTGCGCAACGTCGCGGCACTGGTGCCGCCTTTCGAAACCACAAAGGGCCGCCACGGCGTCTCGGCCGCGATGGAATTCGCGGTGCAGATCCTGGAAGTTGAGGAAATCGTCGTCATGGGCCATGGCTTGTGCGGCGGCTGCAGCGCGGCCCTATCGCAGAACCTCCACGACGCTCCGCTTGGCGAAGGCGGCTTCATTGCCGGCTGGATCGCGATGCTGGACGAAGCGCGCGCACGCGTGGTCGCCGAGCATGGCGAGGATCGCAGCCGCGTTGCTGGCCGCGCCATGGAATATGAGGGCGTCAAGGTCAGCCTTGAAAATCTGCGCACCTTCCCCTGGATCAAGGAGAAGGAAGAGAAGGGCAAGCTGGCGCTCAAGGGCGCCTATTTCGCCATCACGGACGGCCTGCTGCATCTGCTGGACGAGAAGACAGGCCAGTTCGCGCCCTATGAATAGCCGCCCGCTCGCGTGGGAACCGGCGCCACCGCCGCGGCATTAGCAGGCATGACCATCGCGCGGCATCTCCTCATCAAAGGTCACGTTCAAGGTGTCTTCTATCGCGGCTGGGCGGTGGGGACCGCGCGCGAACTTGGGCTCGCTGGGTGGGTCCGCAACCTGCGCCGGGGCGACGTGGAGGCCGTGGTTCAGGGCGACGCGGATGCTGTTGTGCGCTTCATCGACCTGAGCTGGCAGGGTCCGCCCGCGGCGCGAGTCGAGGCAATCGACGTGACAGACAGGGCAGTTGAAACCCTCGCCAGCTTCGAGCAGCGCCCTACCGTTTGACCTCCCGGTGTCTTGCACAAGCTGGACCCGAGAGCCCAACCGACAATCTTAGCCGCCCTGGGCTCCAGTTCCCACAGCAGCATAGGGATTCACTTGCGTCAATCTGCGGGAAAATCCGCATAGGCGTCGTTGGGCCACAGGAAATTGGTGCAGGTCATCATCACGCTGAAATCCAATGCGCGTACCTGATGCCACCAACCCACCGGAATGTAGAGCATCTCGCCCGGTTCAAGCGTCACCACATAGGGCCGCACGCCCTGCGCCTGCGGATGACGCGCCATGCAGGCGGGATCCTCCAGATCGTGCACGTCACTGAACACATGGCGGCGATGGGCCATCAGGGCTGTCTGCTCTGGCGGCACCAGCAGGATGCGCTTGCGGCCTACGATCTGGATCAGGAGATTGTTAGTGAGGTCGAAATGAAGCGGCGTGAAAGTGCCGGCCGGGCCGATCCAGAGCATGCCCTCGCCCGGTCCGAGCAACGCCGGTACGGGACGCACATCCGCCATCAACGGCGCGAAAGCGGCCCGGTTGGCGGCGCTGTTATAGGCGGTCACATAGGCATCGTTACCGGGATTGTCCGCAATAAGGTCGAGATAGGCCGCGAAGGGCAGCACGCGCTTGTGCCGGTCCTTGGAGAGTTCGAAATCGCCGGCCTGGGTACGGCCGCCCTGATATTCGACCGGTGCATCACCGACCGCCGTCCGCAGATAATCCGGCGTCCAGCGCGCGAGCGCCGGCCAGTCGGCCATGGCTCCGGCAATGATGCAGGGCCGGCCCGGCGCATAGAAATAGTCGAGAAACTGCTCCGTGCTCAGGCCCTCGCAGCGCATCAACGCACTGGCGGCCGGCGATAGACGCCGCTGCCGCTCCATCGTGGCAAGCAGCCAGTCACGCCGGGCGAACGCCAGGGCCGTCTCGTACGCGCCAGCGACCGCGGTCATTGGCATATCCGGCATGAAGATGGCGGCCGCCCTGCCGTCATGTGCGCCATCGAAATCGATGGATCGCACACTTGATCCAGCCGATCATCGCGCCCTGCGCCTCCAGCGCGCAACAGCGGCGATTCCGCCTTCCCCCTATTGGCTGCCATGCCCCCTCGCCTCGCTTAACCGTCGGAAGGACCAGATCGTCACCGCGAGGCGACGCTCCAGCCCAGGACGCGGACCCTATCTCAGGATCAATCGCAAGGCGAGACCGGCGCGACTCCGACTTATCGCGTCAGCTTCTTGTAAGCCAAGCGCGTGGGCCGGTCGGCCGCATCACCCAGGCGGCGGCGCTTGTCTTCCTCATACATCTCGAAATTGCCCTCGAACCACTCGACGTGACTGTCGCCCTCGAAGGCGAGGATGTGCGTGGCGAGACGATCGAGGAAGAAGCGGTCGTGGCTGATGACCACGGCGCAGCCGGCGAAATTCTCCAGCGCATCTTCCAGCGCGCGCAGCGTCTCGACGTCGAGATCGTTGGTCGGCTCGTCGAGCAGCAGAACGTTGCCGCCTTCCTTCAACATCTTGGCGATGTGCACACGGTTGCGCTCGCCGCCCGAGAGCTGGCCGACCTTCTTCTGCTGGTCCACGCCCTTGAAGTTGAAGGCGCCGACATAGGCGCGAGTCTGGATCTCATGCTTGCCGATGGTCATGAGGTCATGGCCGCCGGAGATTTCCTCCCACACATTCTTGCTGGCATCGAGGGCATCGCGGCTCTGGTCGACATAGCCCAGCTTCACCGTCTCGCCGATCTCGATGGTGCCGCCGTCCGGCTGCTCCTGCCCGGTGATGAGTTTGAAGAGCGTGGACTTGCCCGCGCCGTTGGGGCCGATCACACCGACAATACCCCCGGGCGGCAGGGTAAAGTCCAGATTCTCGAACAGCAGCTTGTCGCCATAGGCCTTGGTGAGGCCCTTCGCCTCGATCACCTTGCCGCCCAGGCGCGGCGGCGTCTGAATGACGATCTGCGCCTTGCCGGGGGCGCGCGCTTCCTGCCGTTCCACCAATTCGTCGAAGGCCCTAATACGGGCCTTGCTCTTAGTCTGACGTGCCTTGGGAGACTGGCGGATCCACTCCAGCTCTTCCTTGATCGCCTTCTGGCGCCCGGCCTCCTCGCGCTCTTCCTGCTCCATGCGCTTGGCCTTGGCCTCCAGCCAGGCGGAGTAGTTGCCCTCGAACGGAATACCCCGCCCGCGGTCCAGCTCCAGCACCCAGCCCACCACATTATCGAGGAAGTAGCGGTCGTGGGTGACGAGGATGACGTTGCCGGCATAGTTGATGAGATGCTGCTCCAGCCACTGGACGCTTTCGGCGTCGAGATGGTTGGTCGGCTCGTCGAGCAGCAGGATGTCCGGCTTCTCCAGCAACAGGCGGCACAGCGCAATGCGGCGCTTCTCACCACCGGAGAGATTCTCGACACTCCAGTCGCCCGGCGGACAGCGCAGCGCCTCCATGGCGATCTCGAGTTGGTTATCGAGGGTCCAGCCGTCGACCGCGTCGATCTTTTCCTGAAGCTCGCCCATTTCCGTCATCAGCGCATCGAAATCGGCGTCTTCCGGCGGATCGGCCATCAGCATGCTGATCTCGTTGAAACGGTCGATCATGTCGGCGATGGGGCGCACGCCGTCCTTCACATTCTCGATCACATTCTTGTTGGGGTCGAGCTGCGGCTCTTGGGCGAGATAGCCCACGGTGATGCCTTCCGCCGCCCAGGCCTCGCCCTGATACTCGGTATCGATGCCGGCCATCACCTTCATCAGGGTGGACTTACCGGCGCCGTTGACGCCGATGATGGCGATCTTGGTGCCCGGCAGGAACTGAAGGTGGATATTGTTGAAAATCGGCTTCTGCGCGCCGGGGAAGGTCTTGGTGAGCCCCTTCATGACGAAGCTGTACTGGACGGCCATCGGAACGGTCCTCTTGGGTATCGGAGTGAAGATGTGTAGAAAGTCCGCGCCCGGTTAGCCGAGGCCGCGGGTCTTGGCAAATATCCGCTGCGCAACGTGCGGCGGGCGCGAAGCGGCATCAAAGGGAGACGGTGGTTTCCCGGCGCCTTTCGCGTGCGGTAGCTGGCACGCTTATTGCCAAGTGGATTAGTTGATAAATGCCTTGATTTCGACGTTCGACGCGCTAAGGGGGCCACTCGTGCACCTGCGAGGCACGAAATGCTATGGGAGCCAGAAAAGATGAAGAAGCTTGCTATTGCCTGCACCGCTGCTGCCCTGATGACCCTGGCGGCATGCGGCGGACAGCCGGAAGCTGAAGCCAACAACGCATCGAACATTGCGGTGACGGACGAGCTCGATCTCAATGCCGCCAACGCGATCGACAACGCTGCGAACGAAGCGGCTGCGGTCAACAACGCGGCTCCGCTCGAGAACGTCGCACAGTAATCCGGCACCCGGCCGCAAGGCCCGGATGTTCGAAAAAAAGAGGTCGCGCCCGGCGCGGCCTCTTTTCTCATGCCCGCCAAACCTCTCGCGTGGTGAAAGGACGATTGCGGTCTCGCCAGCCCTTGGCTAAGCGGGCCCCGTCGGGGAGTAGCGCAGCCTGGTAGCGCATCTGCTTTGGGAGCAGAGGGTCGCAGGTTCGAATCCTGTCTCCCCGACCATTCTCCTGCCATAGCACGGCCAGAACCGCAGTTTTCCGCCATTTTCCTTCAACCGAGGGAAATTGGTCGGGAATCATTCGTGGCGATTGTGCCTAAAATTGTGCCCTCGAGTGTGCCCCGCCCTGCCCTCAGGCCAGGGTTCATGCTACAATGGCAGTCTATCGGCGCGGCGCCGTCTACTGGTGGAAGTCCTCCGTCAAATTCCAGATCACGAACGTCCATCCTATAACCATCCGTATGTCGCTTCGGACGTGCAGCGCCCACGCTGCACCCACCCGGGCTGCGGCTTTGGATCTGGCAAGGGCGGGCGTAATGGAAGAAGTGCAATCGGCGAGACGAAACGTCTCTTCGGAGGATCTGCCAAAGATCTTCCGCCGGGCGTTCGAGCGCGAACTTGACCGGGTGATCTTGGCCCAGGTGGAAGAGCCGGGCCGAAGCGACCTCCACCTCGCACTCAACCGGCATTATGCCCGCTACTTCACCCTCCTCGCGACAGAACCTCGGCTCGCCACGGGTGAACTCGAACACCTGGAGGAATTCATCGACCGGGGGCTGCCGGCGGCTGAAGCTGAGGGGCTTGTTCTCATAGCCAACCGACATCGAGACCGTCCGGCAGTTTCAGCGGGACAGATCGCCACAGATCTCAGGGCCGAGGGCATAGAGCCCACCGAAAAGAATATGCGCCAGGTGGGCCGGATTATCGCCGCAGGCTACCGCAACGCGAACATCGCCGCCTGCGAGCAACTCGGAACACCTCTCGCCGCCTCGGAAGTCTGGCCGCTGCCGCCTTCCCTAGCCCGGCTCGCTGCTATTGAAGGGCAGGCCCAGCCAATGCCAGTGGCGCCCGCGCAGCCAGAGAAAATTTCGAGCGTTCAGCCAATCGATCCGGCAAGCTCGCCGAGCGCTGCTGAGCCCGAGTGCTCGGCGCCCACCGTCACCGAAATCACCGAGCTGGCGATCCGAACACGCATCGAGAGCGGAGCAATCGATCCAGAGCGTCGACGCGACTACGAAGCCGCGGTTGCCATCTTCGTCGGTGCTAACGGGGATACTCGAAACACGTCAATGGGGCGTATAGGGGCACTTGGGCTTGAGGGGGGCTCACCCGTCGATGAATGTATTTGAACTCGATGCGGATCTGATCGCGCGATACGAGAGTTTCGCGCGCTCGTTTACTGAAATACGAGCTATCGATCTCCGGCAGCAGATCGATGCAATTTATGACAGCGGAGCTTTCTGGCCCGAGCCATTGATCGGCCTCAACCCTCGCTATCTAGATGGTGCCGACATAGGAGACCTGATCGCAGAGGGCGCTGCGGATCCTGCGCTCGCGGACATCTTTGCGCTGGGCGAACCACGCCACCCGATCCGTCTGTTCCGCCATCAGGAACAGGCATTTCATAAGGCTCAGGCTCGCAAGAACTATGTGGTCACAACCGGCACGGGATCGGGCAAGTCGTTGTGCTTCTTTGTCCGGTGTCTAGCTCAGCACCGACGCTACTCAGTTGCGCTGCTCCGTCACGACCTTGCCAATTGTGCTTGCGATTGTGCCCAAAATTGTGCCTAGAGTGTGCTCCGCGCTTCATTCGGAAACGCGAAATGGCGGATTTCCGCGGTTTCTGACGCCTTCACCGGCGACTGAAGAAAGAGGTCGGGAATCCTGTCTCCCCGACCACTTTTCAATTATACTTTTAGGCGATTTCGGGCTGGAAACGGTCAGGCATGTGCCGGACCTGTGGGACCCAAATAGTCTCTCTCTTCCAATGTTGATCCGGTGAGCCTCGTCGGTGACCTAATCCCTTCTGAGCGCAACGGTCATTATGAGGGCCAGTCGGCTGCGGGTCGGTGGACGGCTTCCTTGAGGGCCGCGAGGGCTGCCCACAGCCTGCCGGCCCTCATCTTCAGCGAGACGCGTGCGCTGTCTCTCATTGGCAAGAACGATCGCGATATCGACTTTCTGAAGCGAAGCTCCACGCTCAGACAAAGGGTGTCGCGAACTCCAGGCGAATGCCTCCTGGGATGAAGACCAGGAAGTGACGGACCGTCGATCCTGGCCCGATCGGCCCGGGGGCATGGTCCACCACCACTTCGGGATGAGCGCTGACCTTTTGCCACGCCGCCTCCAACGCCGCATCGTCTGCCACGCTGAGCGAGAGGTGATGGAGGCCGATATTGGCGCGCCGGTCAAAGGCGCGCGCCGTCAGCGGATCGTCGGCACGCCAAAGCGTCAGCAAGACAGCGCCATCAGAGACGAAGATTGCTGGATAGTCGGGTACGCCGCCCACCTCGTCGAACCCGAGCACGCCGCAGAAAAAGTCACGCGCCTGATCGAGATCCGGGACAGTGAGACCGATGTGGTGAACGCCGCAGGTGAGCTTCTCGGTCATAGGTTCAATCCTTCCAGGTGGAGGACGCGGCACGCAACCCGGCCGGTTCGTCGGGCAAGGGCTGCGTATCGCGCCGGATTTCGGCTTCGGTGAAACGGGGCGTAATGTGCTGCGAGCAGTTCCAGTCATATCCCTTCACGTCGATCAGGAAGGCGCGCTCCGGTTCGGCGGCGTAGTCCGGGTCCATCAGCGCGGCGATGTCGGCAGGATCCTCGCTCGCCCATGCGTGGCCAATCAGCTTCAGACGCCGGCGGTTCGGATAATCCATGAGAAACAAGGAGACCCGGTCGTC
>DASRXY010000295.1:0-9781 GCA_035654035.1 Sphingobium sp.
AATCCAGGTCGTTTGCGCTTCCTGATGGAAGCTCTGCACCCAGTCGAGCGCGGCGGCGGCATCCGACAGTTCGCCGATGCCGTTGTCGAACGTGCCCTGGCTGCGGCCCACGCCGCGGAAATTGAAGCGCAGCGTCGCGAAGCCGCGCTTCACGAAGGTCTTGTAGAGCGCCTGGGTGATGCGGTCGTTCATCGTGCCCCCGCCCTGCGGATGGGGGTGGAGGATCAGCGCGACCGGAGCGCGCGGGCGCGGCGGCGGGCTGAAACGACCTTCGAGGCGGCCCTCGGGGCCGGGAAAAATGACGTCGGGCATGGCACCTGGACAAGCAAGAAAGGACAGGACGGCGGTGCCCACTGGGAGCGCCGCCGGAGTTGCGGGATATATAGAGAAAGGCGCCGGTTTCGCAACGGCGGAAGTCCGGTCCCCGTGTCCCGCCCCGTCCAGGCCGCTTGACCGGCCCCGCGCGGGTGCCCAAGGAAGGAGTATGACGCGGCGGCGCATCTATCTCGACCATGCGGCGACGACGCCGCTTCTCGATGCGGCGCGCGCGGCGATGATGCAGGGGTTCGCGGCCTGGGCCAATCCCTCCTCGCCCCATGCCGAAGGCCGCGCGGCGCGGGCGCTGCTGGAAGAAGCCCGGGCGCGGATTCGCGCGGCGCTGGGCTGGGATGGCGCGCTACTCTTCACCTCCGGCGCCAGCGAGGCGCTGGCGATCGCGCTCACTCGGGCTAAGGTGACGGCGGTGCTTGCCGGCGCCACCGAGCATGACGCGGTGCTGCGCCATGTGCCGCCCGCCTGCCATGTGCCTGTGGATGCGGCGGGGCGGATCGCGTTGCCGGAGACCATCGCGCCCGGCACGCTCATCGCCATCCAGCACGTGAACAGCGAAACCGGCGTCATCCAGCCGCTCGACGATCTGGCCGCGGCCATCCATGCCGCCGGCGGGTTGCTGCTGGCCGATTGCAGCCAGAGCGCCGGCAAGCTGCCGCTGCCGCAAGCGGCCGACATGATCGTGCTCAGCGCCCATAAGCTCGGCGGGCCCATTGGCATCGGCGCGCTGCTGGTGCGCGATCTGGCCGTGCTGGCGGCCGGAGGCGGGCAGGAGCAGGGCTATCGCGCCGGCACCGAGGCCATGCCGCTGGCGCTGGGCTTCGCCGCCGCGCTGGAGGCGCCGCGCGATTGGCTTGGCGAGGTCGCGCAATGGCGCGTGCGGCTCGAAACCGCACTGCGCGAGAGCGGGGCGCAGATCGTGGCGGCCGATGCGCCGCGCCTCGCCACCATCGGCAGCTATCGCCGGCCCGGCATGAGCGCGCAGGCCCAGCTCATTCGCTTCGACATGGCCGGCATTGCCGTCTCGGCGGGCAGCGCCTGCTCCTCCGGCACGCTCCGCCCGAGCGCGGTGCTCACCGCCATGGGCTGGGATGCGGCCAGTGCCGGCGAAGTGATCCGCGTCAGCATGGGGGAGAGCACGCGCGCGTCGGACATTGACGGCTTTCTCGCGCAGTGGCACGCCATGGCGCAGGTGCACTCATGATTTATCTGGACTATCAGGCGACCACGGCCCTCGCGCCGGAGGTCGAGGCCGCGATGACCGCGGCGATGGCGCATTATGGCAATCCCAACAGCGCGCATCGTCCCGGCCGCATGGCGGCGGCGGACGTGGAACTGGCACGCGACCGGGTGATGGCGGCGCTGGGCAAGACAGACGGGCGCCTGATCTTCACGTCCGGCGCGACCGAGGCACTCAACATCGCCATCCAGGGCGCTGCTCGCACTGCGCCGGCCGGGCGACGGCGCGTCATCACGCTCGCCACGGAGCATGCCGCCGTGCTCGATACGGTGATGGCCTTGCGCCACGAGGGATTCGAGCCGGTGATCCTGCCGGTGGACCGGGAGGGGTTGGTCGATCTGGAGATCGCCGAGGCCGCCATCGACGAGCGCGCCGCGCTGCTGGCGGTGATGCAGGTGAACAACGAAATCGGCGTCGTCCAGCCGCTGGATCGGCTGATTGCCATTGCGCGGAGCGGCGGCGTGCCGGTGCTGTGCGACGCAGTGCAGGGCTTCGGCCGGCTCGATACGCCGGCGAGCGACATGATCGCGCTCTCGGCGCACAAGATCCACGGCCCCAAGGGTATCGGCGCACTGTGGCTGCGCGACGGTCTGGACCTGCCGCCGCTCATGCACGGCGGCGGTCAGGAACTGGGCCTGCGCCCAGGTACGCTCTCGCCCATGCTCTGCGCGGGCTTCGGCGTGGCGGCGACGCTGGCGGCGGAGCGGCGCGCGAGCGACATGGCGCATATCGAGGCGCTGTGGGCGCGGGCGCGAACGCTGTTCGAGGGATGGACGCTCAACGGATCGGCCGACCGGCGCTATCGCGGCAATCTCAACGTGCGCATGGAGGGACTCGACGCGGCACGGCTGGTCTCGACGGTGCGGGACGTGGCCATCTCGCTCGGCTCGGCCTGCGCCAGCGGCACCGGGCGGCCCAGCCATGTGCTGCGCGCGCTCGGATTGAGCGATGGGCAGGCGCGCGGCGCGCTACGCATCGGCTTTGGGCGTTATACCAGCATGGACGAGCTTGAGCGCGGCATCGCCGCCATTATCGAAACCGCACATTCGCAAAAGGCAGCAGCATGATTCGCGTTCGCTTCATCAGCCCGGACGGCACGCAGGTGCAGGAAGTGGAGGTTCGCGAAGGGGATAATCTGCTCGACGTGGCGCAGAATGCCGGCCAGCCGCTGGAGGGGACGTGCGAGGGGCAGATGGCCTGCTCCACCTGCCATGTCATCGTGGATCAGGCCGATTTCGCGCGCTTGCCGCGCGCCAGCGAGGATGAGGAGGACATGCTGGACCTCGCCGCCGCCACCACGCGCACCAGCCGCCTCGCGTGCCAGATCACGCTCACGCAAGCGCTGGACGGACTGACCGTGCGCATCCCGCCGGAAAGCCGGAATATGCAGGGCGTTTGAAGCGGACTCGCGCTCTTGCATTTGCGCCCATGTCCCGCCATATGCCGCCGTGGAAGTCGGGCGGACGTAGTCTTCGCCAACCTGGTCAGGTCCTGACGGAAGCAGCCACAACGAATTCGCTGCGGGTCGTTCCGGCTTCCACCTTTTCCCGAGATCGAGCTGGACGCGCAGTCCTTCGTTCGGGCCTCTACTCTTCTGCACCTCCTAACGTCGTCCCAGCAAAAGCTGGGATCTCATCCGCCGTAGATCCCAGCTTTCGCTGGGATGACCGGGGGCTGGGATGGCGAGGGCGCTCACGGAAGCAGCGCGCCGGGACGACGGACAGGGCAGCCGGGCGCTCAGCCGAGCGCTGGTTCCTGTTCCGGTTCCGCCGAACCCAGCAGGTGCCGGCCCAGCAGCAGCTTGAAGAGCACGAATACCGCACCCGAGGCGACCGCGAAGCCGGCGTGCAACAGCCAGAACTGCGTCGTCGCCATCGTCTCGTAGAGCCCACCAATCTTGCCCACCAGCGCGTTGCCGGCGAAGAAGGCGAGATAATAGAGCCCGATCACCGTGGCGTTGAGCGCTTTGGGCGCCAGCCGCGCGAACAAGGCAAGGCTGACCGGCAGCAGATGTGCGAAGCCGATCGAGTTCAGCACATGAAACATGACGGGCCAGAACAGGCCGATCTTGCCGTCGGCGCCGGCGCCCGCCGCAGCCATGAACAGGCAGAGCTGCCCGCCCAGGGAGAAGGCCGAGCCGATCACCATTTTGCTCAGTTCGTCCGGCTCGGCGCGGCGCTTGCCGTACCAGCGCCAGAACAAGGCGACGAGGGCGAGGAACGTCACCGAGACGATAGCGTCCAACGTCACAAGGAAGGAGGTAGGCAGACGCGTGCCAAAGAACTCGAGATCGAAGCGCTCGTCGCCCCAGATGAGATAGGCGTTGAAAATCTCGCTATTGGGCACAACCGCAATGGCCATCACCGGGATAAGCAGCAGCACGGCGCCCAGCGCCAGCCACTCCTGCCGGGAAAATGCGGTACGCGGTGCGCTGGCACGGGCGGCCTTGCCGCGTGGCTCGAAATGCTCGGCCGGCAGATATTTCTGCCCCGCGATATAGATGGCGAGGCCGATCAGCATGCCTACGCCCGCCGCGCCGAAACCCCAGTGCCAGCCCACTTTCTCGCCCAGCGTGCCGACGATCAGCGGCGAGGCGATGACGCCCGCGTTGATGCCGAGATAGAAAATCTGAAAGGCATCCGCACGGCGCAGGTCGTCGGGCTTGTAGAGCGCGCCGACCTGGCTGGCGATGTTCCCCTTGAACATACCCGCCCCCAGAATCATGCACAGAAGCGCAAAGAGGAAGCTCGCCTCGAACGCCATGAGGAAATGGCCGAGCGCCATGGTGATGGCCCCCAGCAAAACCGTGCGACGCTTGCCCAGCCAGCGGTCCGCCAGCAGGCCGCCCAGGATCGGCGTCAGATAGACGCAGGCTGCATAGGTACCGAAGATGGCGGAGGCGAGAGGCTGGCCCTCCAGGCCGCTGTAGAGCGGCAACGAGCGGAAGCTCTCCAGCATGGCCACGCGCTCGATCTGCCCCGGCAGCAGCAGATATTTGACCATGTAGAGCACGAGCAGCGTCTGCATGCCGTAATAGGAGAAGCGCTCCCACGCCTCGGTGAAGGCAAGATAGCCCAGCCCCTTGGGATGGCCCAGAAAGGCGCGGTCGGCATGGTCGGCGATGGTGAGCGAAGGCGTGGCTTCGGCAGTGGTCATGGCTGCGGTCCGTCTCGGCAGAAGGGCGGGTTGCTGCGGTTAGAGGCGTCCTTTGCGCCAAAATCAAGCCGCTCCGCCGCAGCGCCCGCCAGGACACCCATGCCGTAGCGTTACCGCACTGCTGGGCGCTGCGGGCTCAACGCTGGGGGCGGTGCCACCGCCTGAGCCATCACGACGCACGCGACTTGCGCGGTGCTCCGGCGGCCGTCATAGGGCGGGGACTCACCATCGAAAGGCCCGGTCGTGCAGAGCGCCTCGCGTCGCACCGTCTATCTCACGCTCATCCTGGTGATGCTGCTCTGGTCGGGCAATTCCATTGTCGCGCGCGCCATTCACGAGCAGATGCCGCCCTTCACTCTGGCGTTCATGCGCTGGGCGGGTGCCTCGCTCATCGCGCTGCCCGTCGCCTGGCGGGCGATCATGGCCGACCGTGCGGAGATCCGCCGCCGCTGGGGTGTCATTCTGCTGCTGGGTCTGCTCGGCGTGGGTTCGTTCAACGCGTTCATGTATTCTGGCCTGCAATATACCACGGCCGCCAACAGCCTGCTGGTGCAGGCGGCCATTCCCGCGCTGGTGCTGCTCTTCGACTTTCTGCTCTTCCGCACCCATCCGCGCCTGGCGCAGGTGATCGGCTGCATCGTTGCGGCGGCGGGCGTCTATATCATCATCTTCCGCGCCGATCCGGCGGCGATGGCCGCGCTGCACTTCAACCGGGGCGATGCGCTGGTACTGTGCGCGGTGGTGCTCTGGTCGCTCTACACGGTGCTGCTGCGCCTGCGCCCGGCCATCAAGGGGCTGAGCTTCCTTGCGCTCACCATCCTCATCGGCGCGCTTGCCATGGCGCCCTTTTCCGCCGTGGAATTGCAGAGCCGGAGCGTGGAGTTCACGCCCATGGTGATCGCCGGTATCGCCTATGTCACCATCTTCCCCTCGATCATCGCCTATTTCCTGTTCAACAGCGCCGTGGAGCGGATCGGCGCGGGCGATGCGGGGCAGGTCATCAATCTCCAGCCGCTGTTCGGCGCGCTGCTGGCCGCGCTCATCCTGGGCGAGCCCCTGCACCTCTATCATGGCGCGGGCATGGCGCTGATCCTTGCAGGCATCGCGCTGCCCTTCTTTTCGCCACCGCCCCGGCCTGCCCTGTAGGCGCAGCCGGAGAGAGCGCTAAACAAGTCGCACTTTCGCCGCTACACTCGCCCGATGAGTGATTCCGACGACAATCTCGGCTTCGATCTGGGCGAACCGCCCCGGCCCGAACCGGCTGCCGCCACGCCCGACTCCGGCGCCTATCGGGTGCTGGCGCGCGCCTATCGCCCGCAGACCTTCGCCGAGCTGATCGGTCAGGACGCGATGGTGCAGACGCTGGCCAACGCCATCCGGCGCGACCGTATTGCCCACGCTTTCCTGATGACCGGCGTGCGCGGCGTCGGCAAGACCTCCACCGCGCGACTGATCGCCAAGGCGCTCAACTGCGTCGGACCGGATGGGCAGGGCGGGCCCACCATCGACCCCTGCGGTGTGTGCGAGCCTTGCAAGGCTATTGCCGAGGGGCGGCATATCGACGTGATCGAGATGGACGCCGCCAGCCACACCGGCGTCGATGATGTGCGCGAGATCATAGAGGCGGTGCGTTATGCCGCCGTCTCGGCGCGCTACAAGATCTACATCATCGACGAAGTCCACATGCTTTCGCGCAATGCTTTCAATGCATTGCTGAAGACACTTGAGGAACCGCCGGCGCATGTGAAGTTCCTCTTCGCGACCACCGAAGTGAACAAGGTTCCGATTACGGTGCTCTCGCGCTGCCAGCGCTTCGACCTGCGGCGCATTCCGGTGGAGCTGCTACGCGATCATTTCGCAGCGGTCGCGGCCAAGGAGCATGTCGATGCGCAGGACGACGCGCTCACCATGATTGCCGTGGCGGCGGAAGGCTCGGCGCGCGATGGCCTTTCCATTCTCGACCAGGCGATTGCGCATGCCGAAACCGTGGATGGGCGCCCGCATGTCACCGCCGATCAGGTGCGGGCGATGCTGGGCCTTTCCGACCGGGGCGCCACGCGCCGCCTGTTCGGGCAGATCCTAGAAGCGGATGGCGCGGCGGTGCTGGCGACGTTGGCCGAACAGGAGGCGCTGGGCGTGGAGCCGGTCGCCACGGTCAATGCGTTGCTCGACCTCGTTCATGCCGTAACGGTCGCCAAGGCAGGGCGGGGCGGAGCCCTGACGCTTCATGCCGAGGCCGAGCGCGAGGCGATTGAGCAATGGGCGGCAGGCCTCTCCTTCGCGGCACTGCACCGGCTGTGGCAATTGCTGCTCAAGGGGCATGAGGAAGTGGTTTCGGCCGCGCGCCCGCTGGCGGCCTGCGAAATGGCGCTGCTGCGCCTCGTCCATGCCGCCGAGATGCCGGACCCGAGCGAGCTGGCGCGGCTGCTCAAGGAGCGCGGCCTGGGACTGGAGGGAGCACCGCCGGCCCCCGCGCCGGCGCCTGCTGCGACGACTCCCGTCGCGGAGATCGCGCCCGCGCCCGTGCCGGGGGCGTCGGCTACCCCATCGCCATCGGCATTCCCCGCCGATTTCGCCGCGCTGGTCGAGGCGCTGGGCGCGCAGGCGCCGCGTCTGGGCGCTGAGCTGCATGATTGCGTGAGCCTGGTGCGTTATGCGCCGCCGGAACTGGACGTTCGCCTGCTCCAGCCGCTCGACGCGGATTTCACGCGGCAGGTCGCGGCCGCCTTGAAGACGCTGACCGGCGCGGTGTGGACCGTGACGTCGAGCAAGGCCATGGGCGAACCCAGCCTGCGCGAGCAGCAGGCCATGGAAGCACAGGCCCGACGCGACGCAATCCTGGCGACGCCAGTGGTCGCTGCGGCTGTGAACGCCTTTCCCGGCGCGGTGCTGGTGGACCCCGGCGACGCGGACTGACCAACGGATTTGATGGAGTAAGGACATGAAGGATTTGAACGATCTGCTGGGCGGCGATCTCATGGGGATGGTCGGCAAGCTCCAGGAAGACATGCAGAAGGCGCAGGCCGAGCTGGAGACGATCGAGGTCGAGGGTGTCTCCGGCGGTGGGCTCGTGCGCATCCGGGCCAGCGGCAAGGGGCGTATCCTGAGCCTGTCCATCGACGAGAGCCTGATCGTGCCCGCCGACAAGACCATGCTCGAAGATCTGGTGGTCGCCGCGTTCAACGACGCGCGCGCCAAGGCGGACGAGGCAGCCGGCGCCCATATGGGCAAGTTCACGGCCGGCCTGCCGCTGCCCCCGGGCTTCAAGATGCCGTTCTGAGGCCTTTTTCCGCAGCGGGGTGCGCATGTTCGCAAAGGCGGGAGCGCTGCCGTTTCAGACAATCTTCACGGGCCCGCGCTATATCGCAGGCCCACGACATTGAAACGGGACGCACACTCTCCGATATGAAGAACAAGCGACGGCCGGATGGCGAACATGCGCCGGCCGCGATAGTCTGGAGTGACCATGAATCTTGAACTGCCCCTGCTGCCGCTGCGGAACATCGTCGTCTTTCCGCAGATGATCGCACCGCTGTTCGTCGGCCGCGAGAAAAGCGTTGCCGCGCTCGAACAGGCGATGGAGGCCGACAAGGACATCTTCCTCGTCGCGCAGCTCGACCCGGCCGAGGACGATCCCGATCGCGAGGCGCTCTATGACATGGGCGTCATCGCCAGCATCGTGCAGATGCTGAAGCTCCCCGATGGCAACGTCCGCGTGCTCGTGGAGGGCAAGCAGCGCGCGGCGCTGGTCGGCCTCGTCGAGGGCGAGGACCATCTGCGCGCCGAAGTGGCGCCGCAGACCGACCGTGAGGTTTCCGGCCCCGAGATCGAGGCGATGATGCGCTCGGTCGCCAACCAGTTCGAGAATTACGCCAAGCTCAACAAGAAGCTCCCGGCCGAGACGCCGGTGCAACTGCGCGAGATCACCGAGGCGGGCCGCCTCTCCGATTTCGTCGCCGCGAATCTGGCGATCAAGGACAGCGACAAGCAGGCGCTGCTGGTGGAAAGCGATCCATTGAAGCGCCTGGAGATGGTCTTTGCCTTCATGGAAGGCGAGCTGGGCGTGCTGCAGGTCGAGAAGAAGATCCGCGGCCGCGTGAAGCGCCAGATGGAGAAGACCCAGCGCGAATATTATCTCAACGAGCAATTGAAGGCGATCCAGCGTGAGCTGGGTGGCGGCGAGGGCGAGGAAGGCGATGAGCTGTCCGAGCTGGCCGAGAAGATCAAGAAGCTCAAGCTGAGCAAGGAAGCGCGCGCCAAGGCCGACACGGAGCTGAAGAAGCTGCGTTCCATGCAGCCGATGAGCGCCGAAGCCACTGTGGTACGCAACTATCTCGACGCGCTGCTTGGCCTGCCCTGGGGCAAGAAGTCGAAGCTCAAGAAGGACCTCGTGCAGGCGCAGGAGGTGCTGGATGCCGACCATTTTGCGCTCGACAAGGTCAAGGACCGCATCATCGAATATCTCGCGGTGCAGGCGCGCTCGGACAAATTGAAGGGCCCGATCCTGTGCCTCGTGGGCCCGCCCGGCGTGGGCAAGACCTCGCTCGGCCGGTCCATCGCCAAGGCGACGGGGCGCGAGTTCGTGCGGCAGTCGCTGGGTGGCGTGCGCGACGAGGCCGAGATCAGGGGCCACCGCCGCACCTATATCGGCTCGATGCCGGGCAAGATCGCGTCCAACCTCAAGAAGGCCGGCGCGATGAACCCGCTGATCCTGCTCGACGAGATCGACAAGCTCGGCCAGGATTTCCGGGGCGATCCCGCTTCGGCGCTGCTGGAGGTGCTGGATCCGGAGCAGAACAGCAAGTTCCAGGATCATTATCTGGAGATCGACCTCGATCTTTCCGACGTGATGTTCGTGACCACCGCGAACAGCCTCAACCTGCCGCGTGCTCTGCTGGACCGCATGGAGATCATCCGGCTGGAGGGTTATACCGAGGACGAGAAGGTCGAGATCGCCCAGCGCCACCTCATCGAAAAGCAGATCGAGGCACACGGCCTGAAGGACGGCGAGTTCGCCATCGAAGAAGCGGCCCTGCGCGACCTCATTCGCTATTA
>DASRXY010000296.1:0-7391 GCA_035654035.1 Sphingobium sp.
CTGATGGCAAGCCCCTCCGAGACCACGCTGATCGTGCTCAGCACCGCCGTCGCCGCCAATCTCATCACGCCGGGCGCGGCGGGTTTCTGGCAGACGGTGACCGCGATCGGCCTCACCGTCACGCCGTTGCTCGCCCGCGCCGGCAACAGTATCGCCCGCCGGATCGAACGCCGGTCGGAGGAAGAGAAGAACCCCGCACTCGAGACACCGGAAGGCGCGGTGATCCTTGGTTTTGGGCGGATCGGCCGCATCGTGGCGGACCTGCTCATCCAGCATGGGCAGCATTATGTCGCGCTGGACCATGATGTCGACTCCGTCGCCCAGGCCCGCCGCGATGGCTATACTGTGCGCTTCGGCGACATTGCCCGGTCTGCTACCCTGGACAGCCTGCGGCTCGGCCATGCCAAGGCGCTCATCATCACCATGGACGACCCCGTGCTCGCGGTGCGCATAACGCGGCGCGTGCGCGGCTGGGCGCCCCATCTCCCGATCATCGCGCGCGCGCGCGACACCGCCCATGCCGCCGAGCTCTACAGCGCCGGCGCCACCAACGCCGTGCCGGAGACGCTCGAAAGTTCGCTGCAACTGGCCGAATCCGCGCTCATCGATCTGGGGCTGGCCATGGGACCGATCATTGCCTCGGTCCACCAGACGCGCGAAGATCTGCGCAACACCATCAAGGCCGCCGCTCGTATGGACACCCTCCCCCGCCTGCGTCGTCACCGCATCGACGAAGCCGGCGCGGCGGAGTGACCCGCGTGAACGGATGCGTCGGATCGGAGGATCGGCAAATAGCGGATAACGAAAGCGGAGAAAGGCCTGCAATTACGGCCCGCAACAGCTTGATGTCCGAACGAAATCAGCAATTGCCTCACTGATGGGCTCCTGCCTACGCAGGAGCGCAGGCTATGTGGAAAAAGCGAGCCATTGCCTTGAACCAGGTCGCCCCGAGCACGCTGGCCGTGAGGACGACCAACGGACTTTACCCTCATCGAAAAGACCATCCAGGCGATCGCGGCCGTCGTTCGGAAACGAAAAACAGGGCCGTAAAACCGTCACCGGCGGCTCAGGCGCAGCCTGCGCGCCACGCACACCGCGCCACACTCCATCCTCCGGATCAGCGCGGCCGGTTTTCCGTGCCCAGGCCGGCCGTGATGAACAGCGCCCGGGCCTCCCCTTCGACGTCCGCGGTATGCCAGACGCCTGGCGGGTTGATGGCATAGTCGCCAGCTTCGAGCCGCGTCGTGACGATGCTGCCGTCCGCCGTTTCCTGGTGCAGCGTCAACCGACCCGAAAGGCAGACGACCAGCTCGCCGCCGGCCGGATGGCGCTCCCAGCCCTGCCAATCCTCCGTGAACGTCCACTCGCTGACAAGACGCCCCTCGGCGCCATCTGCCTCGTGCCGCGCGGCATAATCCGCATACCAGCGCATGTCGGTAAAGCGCGGCTCGCTCGTCATCGCGCCGGCTCGGCCAAGATGCACCGGATGATCGCCAAGCCGCTTTACCGTCATAAGCCGCTCCTCTCATCGGCGGCATTGCGTGCCTTCGTGCCGCCAATGCCATTGCGGCGCAATCTTAGGATATGCCAACGGCGATGAAAATCGAAAGACTCGGGACCATCTCCGCGCCAACGCTCGCAAGAATGGAGAAGTCGCCTGGAGCACGCTCCCTCTCTCAAACATTGCGATCGAACAGAGCGCTTGAGCTCTGCCCTGACTTTTGTTCCCTGACATAAGCCACCAAACGATGGCGCCTCACCATCGACGATCGACCTCCGCAGACCTGAACCGCAACGAGCGCGGATGGATGACGAGCAAGAATGTGTAACAGCAGACAGATCGTTCCTGCCAAGCGCCGCCTGCCGGACGGCGACTCTGCGCCTCTTCCTCGCACGCAAGACAGCCGCGGCGCTTTTTGCGGACGCAATGGATGGCGTATCGAACGACCGTCGCATCTCAACATCGACCGAAGAGGAACCGCTCCGCGCGACTGCATGGCACATGCGGCGCAGTGTTGGCCCTGTCGACGACCAAGTTTTCGGGACAGTCGCACATCGTGGCGGCTGGTCCGGAACAACTGAGGCCCTCCGGCCAACTGTCGGGCGTCCAGCCCTCTTGCGCAGAATGGCTTGATCGCTCGCCGAGAGCCTGCGGCGGATCATGACGGGAGACGTGCCCCACGACGCGCTGGTCGTGCCAGTTCACGCCCGCATGGGCCTCATGTTGGCGGCGCACTCGCGGCCCGCGCTTCTGGGGCTATCTGCACGGATCCGCTCACGCACGATCTCAAGTCGGTGATGGCGTCCAAGACTGCGTCAGCCGCACACCTCTATCTTGAGGCTGAACGCGGGACCGATCGTTTCTCGGGGAACGGCGCGGTTCAGCCCTCGATGGCCGCCTTGACCGCGTCCAGCGCCTTGGCCGCCGCCGCCGCGTCGGGGCCGCCGCCCTGCGCCATGTCGGGCCGGCCACCACCGCCCTTGCCGCCGAGCGCTTCCACGCCCACCCGGACCAGATCGACAGCGCTGAAGCGGCTGGTGAGGTCGTCCGTTACGCCCACCGCAATGGCCGCACGCCCGTCATTGGTCGCCACGATGGCGGCGATCCCGCTGGCGAGCTTCGCCTTGGCTTCGTCGACCAGGCTCCGCAGGCCCTTGGGATCGAGCCCGTCGAAGGACTGGCCAATGAACTTGTAGCCATTGACGATCTCCGGCGCTCCGCTCGCCTGCGCGCCCCCGCCGCTGCCACCGGAGGCGCCTGCCAGCGCCAGCGCACGCTTGGCTTCGGAGAGCTCCTTCTCCAGCTTGCGGCTCTGCTCGACCAGTGCCGCGACACGCCCCGGCGCCTCCTCCGGCGTGGTGCGCAGCGCTGCGGCGACCGAGCGCAGCTGCTCGTCGCGATGGATGAGCCACTGGCGCGCCGCTTCGCCGGTCAGCGCCTCGATGCGCCGCACGCCGCTGGAAACCGCGCTCTCGCTCACGATCTTGAAGAGCGCGATATCGCCCAGCGCACGCACATGCGTGCCGCCGCACAGCTCGACCGAATAGAAGGCGTTCTCGTCGGCCGTCGCGCGGCCCATGGAAAGCACGCGGACTTCCTCACCATATTTCTCGCCGAAGAGCGCCATGGCGCCGGCCGCAATGGCGTCCTCGGGCGACATGAGCCGCGTCGTCACCTCGGCATTCTCGCGGATATGCGCGTTCACGTCTGCTTCCACGGCGGCGATCTGCGCGGGCGTCAGCGCCTCGGGATGGGAGAAGTCGAAGCGCAGCCGGTCCTCGGCGACGAGACTGCCCTTCTGCGTCACATGCGCCCCCAGTTCGGCGCGCAGGGCCGCGTGCAGCAGGTGCGTGGCGCTGTGATTGGCGCGGATGCGCGCGCGGCGGCCATGATCGACGGCCAGATGCACCTTGTCGCCCACGGCGATGCGGCCGCTCTCGATACGGGCATGATGGACATGGAGGCGACCGAGCGGTTTACTGGTCTCTTCCACCTGCGCCAGAAGACCGTCCGCCCCGCTAATGGTGCCGGCGTCGCCGGTCTGGCCGCCGCTCTCGCCATAAAAGGGCGTCTGGTTGGTGAGGATGGCGACGCTCTCGCCAGCTTCCGCTCGCTCCACGCGCGCGCCATCCTTGACCAGTGCAACGACCTGACCTTCGCCGGTCTCGCCCAGATAACCGATGAATTCGGTTGCGCCTTCGGATTCCGCAATGTCGAACCAGACTTCCTCGGAGGCCTTCTGCCCCGAGCCCTTCCAGGCCGCGCGGGCGGCCGCCTTCTGCGCGGCCATGGCGGCATCGAAGCCGGCGCGCTCGACAGCGCGGCCCTGCCCGCGCAGTGCGTCCTCGGTGAGGTCGTAGGGGAAGCCATAGGTATCATAGAGCTTGAACGCCGTTTCGCCGGGCAGGGTCGCGCCGGCGGGCAGCGCGGCAACGGCCTCGTCGAGCAGCCGCAGGCCCTTGTCGAGCGTCTGGCGGAAGCGCGTTTCCTCACGCAGCAGCGTCTCCTCGATCAGGGGCCGTGCGCGCACCAGCTCGGGATAGGCCGCGCCCATCTCGCTCACCAGCGCGCCGACGAGCCGATGCATCAGCGGGTCCTGCGCGCCCAGCAGATGCGCGTGGCGCATGGCACGGCGCATGATCCGGCGCAGCACATAGCCGCGCCCTTCATTGGCGGGCAGCACGCCGTCCGCGATGAGGAAGCCGGAGGAGCGCAGATGATCGGCAATGACGCGGTGGCTGGCCCGCGCCGCGCCCTCCGGCGCTACCTTGGTCAGCGCCACGGATTGGGCAATCAGGGCCTTGAAGGTGTCGGTATCGAAATTGTCGTGCACGCCCTGCATCACAGCGGCGATGCGTTCCAGGCCCATGCCGGTATCGATGCTGGGGCGCGGCAGGTCGAGGCGGCGGCCATCGGCCTGCTGGTCATACTGCATGAAGACCAGATTCCAGATCTCGACGAACCGGTCGCCGTCCTCGTCCGGCGATCCGGGGGGGCCACCGGGGATGTGGTCGCCATGGTCGTAGAAGATTTCAGAACAGGGGCCGCAGGGCCCGGTCTCGCCCATCGACCAGAAATTGTCGGACGTGGCGATGCGGATGATGCGGCTCTCCGGCAGGCCGGCAATCTTGCGCCAATAGCCGAACGCCTCGTCGTCGTCATGATAGACAGTAACGGTGAGCCGCGCCGGATCGATCCCCCAGTCGCGCGTGATGAGCGTCCAGGCGTGGTGGATCGCCTGTTCCTTGAAATAGTCACCGAAGGAGAAGTTGCCCAGCATCTCGAAGAAGGTGTGGTGCCGCGCGGTATAGCCCACATTGTCGAGATCATTGTGCTTGCCGCCGGCGCGCACACATTTCTGCGCGGAGGCTGCCGTCTTGTAGGGCCGCGTTTCCAGGCCGGTGAACACGTTCTTGAACGGCACCATGCCGGCGTTCACGAACATGAGCGTAGGATCATTGTTCGGCACGAGCGGCGCGGACGGCACCACTTCATGGCCCGTGGACGCGAAATAATCGAGGAAGGCGCGGCGGATGTCGTTCGTCGAAGTCATGCGCTGCGCTTACGGGAAGCCGACGCGAGCGACAAGCGGGGAGTCACCGCGCGCCGGGACAAGGCGGTGACAATGCATGGCCCATGGTGGTCGCTGGGATGTCGTGGCCGATGGAAACAAGAGCAGACTGCGCATGGCAGACCTGGCGGGAGCCGGTCCTTTACTGGAGCGTGTTGGAGCGGAGCGCGTTGGAACGGAGCGCGTTGGAACGGAGCGCCGTGTTGGAGCCTCGCCGCTCAGACAGCCCCTTCGCCGCCCCGCCTTATTGGAGCGTGCCCCAGCGCTGTCATGTCCGATCTTGCCTGCAACGCCTTCTTATGAGTGCCCCGGACGTCCGATCCCGTCGGGGTGTTGAGCGTGAAGAAAGGCGCCTCGACAAGCCCCCACGAACCGCTTTGCAGGAAGGAAGGAAGGACAGGCTTGGGAACTTGGTTTGAACAGAGAGTGACTCATGGCGAGGCGGCTTCGTCTCGCAACCGCTATGGCTGGCGTAGTGCATGGCCGAATAGAGCATGGCCGCGTAAAGCGAGCGCCGGCCTGCCGGCGCACATCCTGCTTCCCAGCCCCCGGCCGCCCGGCAACGCCCTCCATTCTACTATGGCGGCGAGCGCGACCGGCCCGAGTCTTATCCCAGACCGCTCACGCCGCGCCTTGCCTCATTCCTCGCCGTCATCACTGTCGGGGCCGGTCATCATGCCTTCGGCCACCGCTTCCGTGCGGGCGCGAATGGTCCGTTCCAGCTTGGCCATCAGCTCGGGATTGTCCTTGAGGAACTGCTTGGCATTCTCGCGGCCCTGGCCGATGCGCACCGAATCGTAGGAGAACCAGGAACCCGATTTCTCGACCACGCCGGCCTTCACGCCCAGATCGAGAATTTCGCCGACCTTGGAAATGCCCTCGCCATACATGATGTCGAACTCGACCTGCTTGAACGGGGGCGCGACCTTATTCTTCACCACCTTCACGCGCGTCGCGTTGCCGACGATGTCGTCCCGATCCTTGATCTGGCCGGTACGGCGGATGTCAAGCCGGACGGACGCGTAGAATTTGAGAGCGTTGCCGCCCGTCGTCGTCTCCGGATTGCCGTACATGACGCCGATCTTCATGCGGAGCTGGTTGATGAAGATGACCATGCAGCGCGAGCGGCTGATCGAGCCGGTGAGCTTGCGCAGCGACTGCGACATGAGGCGTGCCTGGAGACCGACATGGCTGTCGCCCATCTCACCTTCGATTTCGGCACGCGGCACCAGCGCGGCCACCGAGTCGACCACCAGCACGTCGATGGCATTGGAGCGCACCAGCGTATCGGTGATCTCCAGCGCCTGCTCGCCAGTATCGGGCTGCGAGACGATCAGCTCATCGATATCCACGCCCAGCTTGCGCGCATAAACCGGATCGAGCGCATGCTCGGCATCGATGAAGGCCGCCGTGCCGCCCGCCTTCTGCGCCTCGGCGATGACATGCAGCGCCAGCGTGGTCTTGCCCGAGCTTTCCGGCCCATAAACCTCGATCACGCGGCCGCGCGGCAGACCGCCGACGCCGAGCGCGATATCGAGCCCGAGACTGCCGGTCGAGATCGCCTCGACCTGCATCGCCTCCTTGGATCCCAGCTTCATCGCCGATCCCTTGCCGAAGGCGCGATCGATCTGCGCCAGCGCCGCTTCCAATGCCTTTTGCCGTTCCATGGTCCCCGTCTTGTCACCGTCGATGAGCTTGAGGCTTGCCGTCATGATGCTGCTCCCCATGGATGTCAAACGCCCCGTGGCGTTCCTGTCATGAATGGCGATGTATCCTATTTGTTCCTCAAGAACAAGAAGAGAACAAACTTTTTGTAAAGCAGGCGGGCGAATAAAAGGACGCGCGCATTCGTATGAACCGGCAAGACCATTTACACGAAGGAGCGAGACATGACCGACCCGATGGATAGTTCCCTGCGCGAGGCTCGTCTCCAAGGTCGGGCGGAGGGGCTGGCGACCGGCGCGTTGGCGATAGCCCTGCTCGCCTTCGTCAATCTGCTGGGCGCCGAGAAGGGGCTGCTGGCGCTGGTGCTGGGGCTCGTGGCGCTGCGAGGCGCAGGCGCAGGCGCCGGGCCAGCGCGCAGGCGAGCCCGGATTGCGGTCTGTCTCGGCGCGCTTCAGCTCGTCACCGTGGCGCTGGTCGTGCTGCTTTTCCGTGAGGAGATCGGCCAGCTCCTCGCCCTGCTCGCCAAGCTCGGCTGACGAGGTGGGATGAGCATGGACCGGGCCGCCTTCACGCAGGCGCTACGACCACTGCTCCCGCGCAGCGCCGGCTATGCCCGCGCGTTGCTGGGCGAGCGCAAGGATGCCGAGGATGCCG